>CANNEG010000062.1:0-9313 GCA_947503455.1 Betaproteobacteria bacterium | reverse complement strand
CGACCCATAGGAGACATTCATAGTTACTCAAAATTACGTAATCCATCTACGTTGGTAATTACAATCTTCTCACCAATTTTTAACCTTCACTTGAAATTTTGTCGTCATTCTTATCAACCCTTGACGCCCATCAAGCAATTCATCCAAGCAATACCCTGCGATACTATCCAAAAGAATTATACATTATCAAGACAATATAGTTCTTTTACCTCATATATCTAATCCTTTTAATTTACTTTGAGTTGATGTAAGTCAAATCGAAATTTCAGCGCTCTCGTAAAATTGCCCTTGTAAATAAGCCAGCTAAAAGTTAGCGCTGGTTTTTTAATAACAGCTTGAGGGTATGGATTATGGCGACACAACAATATAAGGCTTGGTCAGTGGTTGGTATGAGCACACTATCATTTACTGTGTGCTTTATGATTTGGATGATGTTTGCTGTGATTGGGATTCCGATTAAGGCGTTACTAGGCCTTAACGAGACTCAGTTTGGCATCTTAATTGCTATGCCGGTACTTACCGGCTCTCTAATCCGTCTTCCCTTGGGTATGTGGACCGATAGATTTGGTGGACGCATCGTATTTTTTGTTTTGATGCTTTCAACCGTGATTCCAATTTTCATGATTTCACGCTGTACGGCATATTGGCAATTTTTGGTTACAGGCTTATTTGTTGGTGTAGCTGGTGGAGCATTTACGGTAGGCATTGCTTATTGTGCACGTTGGTTTCCAAAGAATAAGCAGGGCCTAGCTATGGGCATCTTTGGTGCCGGAAACACCGGTGCGGCAGTCACTAAGTTGGTGGCGCCTATTATTGTGTTGAGCTACGGCTGGACCATGGTACCGCAAGTGTATGCGGTTTTGATGTCTATAACAGCAATTCTATTCTGGATATTTACCTTCTCAGACCCAGCACATAAAGCGGGTAAAACCGTCACGATGCGAGAACAGCTTTCCGTACTTAAAGATCCTAAAGTGTGGAAGTATAGCCAGTATTATTCGATTGTGTTTGGCGGATATGTCGCTTTAGCGCTGTGGATGACTAAGTACTACATCACCGAGTATGGGTTTGATCTTAAAACAGCGGCATTTATGGCTGCCGCATTCAGTATTCCAGGCGGTTTGTTACGTGCCGTTGGCGGTTATTTTTCTGACAAGTTTGGCGCACATACCATTACTTGGTGGGTCTTGTGGGTATCGCTGGTATGTCTATTCTTTCTTTCTTATCCACAAACAGATATTTCTATCATTACCATCAATGGCCCGAAAACCTTCCACATAGGCCTAAACGCAACCAATTTCACTATCATTATGTTCACTATGGGCATCGCTTTTGCGATTGGTAAAGCCTCAGTATTTAAGTATATCTCTGATGATTATCCACACAACATCGGTGTTGTTTCAGGTGTGGTTGGTTTAGCTGGAGGCATGGGTGGGTTTTTGATGCCTATTATATTCGGTGCCTTAGTAGATTTAACTGGGGTGCGATCATCTGCATTTATGTTGATGTTTGGCATTGTATGGGTGTCGCTCATTTGGATGTATTGGACAGAAGTGCGTCCTGTAAAAATTGGTCGCCATCATGAACGTCAAGCTACAAAACAAGCTTTATCAATCTAAGGGGAGCAGCATGCCAACGAATATAGAGCTATGGAATGTAGAGGACAATAATTTTTGGGAATCTACCGGTAAAAAAATCGCCTATCGCAATCTATGGATTTCCGTCCCTGCGCTACTTTGTGGTTTCGCTGTATGGCTCATGTGGGGCATTATTGCCGTGCAAATGAGTAATCTTGGTTTCCCATTTAGTAAAGATGAGCTATTTACACTAACGGCTATTTCAGGACTAGCCGGGGCGACCATGCGTATTCCCGCTTCATTTTTTATCAGACTTGCCGGAGGACGCAACACAATTTTCCTTACCACGGCTATGCTGCTAAGTCCTGCAATTGGTACAGGTATTGTTCTGCAACACCCAGACTGGCCATTGTGGTCATTTCAATTGATGGCACTTTGGTCTGGCGTAGGTGGCGGTAACTTTGCCAGCTCCATGAGTAATATCAGTACATTTTTCCCTAAGCGCCTCCAAGGTACTGCGTTAGGGCTTAACGCAGGCTTAGGTAATTTTGGTGTGACTACGATGCAAATTCTGATTCCACTCGTGATGACTGTCAGTGTATTTGGTGCATTGGGAGGTGACGCGACAGTGTTAGTGAAAGATAGCGGCTGGATTTTTGGAAAAATTCCTGCAGGCACGCCAACGTTTATACAAAATGCCGGTTTTGCTTGGGTATTGTCTTTGTTGCCATTAGCGGTACTTTGCTATTGGGGGATGAACAATCTGTTACCAATTTCGGCTGATGCACGCAGTACTTTAATGGCCTTTGTAAAAATAACTTGGCTTTATACCTTGGCTTTCTTACCAGCTGTTGTGGGACTATACCTATATTTACCAGCACCTACTGGCTTAGGTTTGCTGAATATGTGGTTAGCCATGCCGCTGATTATTGCCAGCACTTTATTGGTGATGAAGTTAGCGGCCTTTGGCACCATGAAAGAAAATATAGCTAAGCAGTTTGCTATTTTTAAAAACAAACACACGTGGTCGATGACCGCTTTATATTTGGTGACTTTTGGTTCTTTCATCGGTTTTTCCATGGCACTGCCGTTATCCATTACAGTAATTTTTGGTGATCAGCATCTGTTTGATGCCACGACAGGCCTTTGGTCACATGTCAAAAATCCAAATGGACCCTCTGCTTTAACGTACGCTTGGATCGGGCCGTTTGTTGGTGCGCTCATTCGCCCAGTAGGTGGTTGGGTTTCAGATAAAGTGGGCGGATCTATCGTTACCCAAGTGATTTCGGCTGTCATGATTGCGGCATCTATTTATGCCGGATATATCATGATGCTGGCCTACCACTCAGCGACACCAGAGATCTACTTCACCCAATTTTTACTAACTTTTGTGGTGTTGTTTGCTGCTACAGGGATGGGTAACGGCTCTACTTTTAGAACCGTAGGCGTTATCTTTGATCGCGTACAAGCTGGCCCAGTATTAGGTTGGACATCTGCTGTTGCAGCTTATGGCTCTTTCATCGCACCAGAGGTTATTAAGGGGCAAATTAAAGCAGGTACACCAGAAATGGCGATGTACGGCTTTGCAGTGTTCTACGCCCTGTGCTTGATATTGAACTGGTGGTTCTATTTACGTGCAGGCTCTGAAATAAAAAATCCGTAACTAAAAACATTAAGGTGGGTATAGCTTGCCTGCTTACAAACTAACGATCATCGCTACATGGCGACTGCAAGGAGAAAAACGTGAGTCACTTTTTGGATAGATTGAAATTTTTTGACAAGGTTAAAGAGACTTTTTCTAATAACCATGGCATTGTTACCAACGAAGACAGGCAATGGGAAGATGCCTATCGCCATCGTTGGCAGCATGACAAAGTGGTGCGATCTACCCACGGCGTAAATTGTACTGGCGGTTGTTCATGGAAAATTTTTGTTAAAAATGGTTTGGTGTCATTTGAAATGCAACAAACTGACTATCCACGCACCCGTGATGACTTGCCTGACCATGAGCCTCGCGGCTGTCAACGTGGAGCATCGTTTTCTTGGTATCTATATAGCCCACATCGCATTAAACACCCGTTGATTCGCGGTCGATTGCTAGATCTCTATCGTCTTGAGCGCATGGCCGGCAAAGATCCAGTTGAAGCTTGGGGAGCAATTCAAGCAGATGAGTATAAGCGCAAGTCCTACACAGCAGTGCGCGGCCTGGGTGGTTTTGTGCGTACCTCATGGGATGAAGTGAATGAAATAATGGCTGCGGCCAATGTTTACACCATCAAAAAATGGGGGCCTGACCGCATTTTTGGTTTTTCACCAATTCCCGCTATGTCGATGATTTCTTACGCCGCAGGCTCCCGATACCTTTCCCTCATCGGCGCGGCCTGCGGTTCTTTTTATGATTGGTATTGTGATTTACCTGCGGCCAGCCCGCAAACTTGGGGGGAGCAAACCGACGTACCAGAAGCCGCTGACTGGTATAACTCGACTTACATTATTATCACTGGCGCTAACTTACCTATGACACGTACGCCTGACGCACATTTTGCTTCAGAAGTGCGTTACAAAGGTGCGAAAATAGTTGCAATGGCTCCAGATTACGCTGAGTTCTGTAAGTTTTCTGATCTATGGATGCCAATCAAGCAGGGCACAGACGCTGCTGCCTTTTTGGCGATGGGGCATGTCGCATTAAAAGAATTTTACATCAATGCGCAAGATTCTTATTTCGAAGAGTATTCCCGTAAATACACTGATTTACCTATGCAGGTGATGTTGCGTAAACAAGGCGATGCTTATGTGTCGGATCGTTTTTTACGTGCTTCTGATTTTGATGGTGCTTTAGGTGAAACGAATAACCCTGAATGGAAAACCATCGTATTTGATCGTAAATCTTGTACATTTGTAGCGCCAAACGGCAGTATTGGCTTTCGCTGGGGAGAAGACGGCAAGTGGAATTTGTTAGAGCAGTCTAGTGGTCAAGAAATTATCGCTGAACTATCTTGCATCGATGATCGAGATGAAGTGATTTCTGTTGGCTTCCCGCATTTTACTCAAGGTGAATCTGCCTTACTCTATCGCAATATCCCAGTACGTAAAGTAAAGCTGCCGAATGGCGATGAGGTGCTAGTGGCTACTGTGTTTGATTTGCAGGTTGCACAATATGGCATAGACCGCGGTTTGGGTGGAGAAAATATCGCTAAAAGCTACGATGATGCAGATGTTGCCTACACGCCAGCTTGGGCGGAAAAAGTCACTGGGGTTAAGGCTGCCGACATCGAGCGTACAGGCCGTGAGTTTGCCTATAATGCCTCTAAAACCAAGGGTAAATCTATGGTTATTATGGGGGCTGCTATTAATCATTGGTACCACAACGATTTAGCTTATCGCTCTATCATGAACTTGTTACACATGTGTGGTTGTGTAGGCCAATCTGGCGGTGGTTGGGCCCATTATGTAGGTCAGGAAAAGTTAAGACCACAAGCGGGTTGGGCGCCGATTGCCTTTGCGCTAGATTGGATGCGTCCACCTCGTCACACTAATTCTACCTCATACTGGTATTTCCATACTGACCAATGGCGTTATGAAACACTTAACGCGGACAGCTTATTATCACCAGCAGGTAAAGGCAAGAATAAGGGCAATTCAATTGCCGATTACAACGTTAAGGCAGCACGTATGGGTTGGTTACCTTCCACGCCTAACTTTAACTGCAATCCGATTGAATTAGCAGAAGAGGCTTTTAAAAATGGCGCTACCGACGAAGCTTCAGTGGCAAAATATGTGGCAGGAAAGTTTAAATCTGGCGCACTAGATGTGGCGTATGCTGATCCTGATAATCCTGTTAATTGGCCACGTAACCTGTTTGTTTGGCGTGCTAATTTGATTGGTTCGTCTGCAAAAGGACATGAGTATTTCCTTAAGCATTTATTAGGCGCACAAAACGGCGTGTTACAGGAATCTGGTGCAGGACGCATTAACAAAGAAGTGAAATGGCACGAAGATGCGCCAATTGGTAAATTAGATCTAATGGTAGATATCAACTTCCGCCTTAATTCTACCGGCGCCTATTCGGATATTATTTTGCCGACAGCAACGTGGTATGAAAAGAATGACCTTAACACTACGGATATGCATCCATTTATTCATCCGTTATCAGAGGCGGTGTCACCAGGATGGGAATCTAAATCTGATTGGCAGATTTTCAAGGCACTCGCTAAAACATTCTCGCCACTGGCAGAGAAGCACCTAGGTACGAAAACAGAAGTTGTTGCCTTGCCGATGCAACACGATTCGGCAGCAGAATTAGCACAACCTTTTGGCGAAGTTAAAAACTGGAAAGAAGGTGATTGCGAGCCAATTCCAGGTAAAACTATGGCGATTATCAAGCTGGTCGAACGAGTTTATGGTGATACTTATCGTAAATTTATTGCTTTAGGCCCACTAATGACCAAGCTAGGTAATAACATCAAGGGCATTGATTGGAATACTGATCAAGAATACGAAGAGCTTAAAAAACATAACTCTACGGTGAAAGAACCAGGCATTTCTTTTGGCATGCCATCGCTCACTGAGGATATTGAGGTGTGTGATTCTGTAATGCGCATGGCACCAGAAACTAATGGTGAAGTGGCACATAAATCATGGACGTCTTTATCGAAAAAAACTGGTATTGACCATCATCATTTGTATGCTGGTCGACATGAAGATAAATTTACTTTCAAGGATATTCAAGCGCAGCCACGTAAGATTATTACTGCGCCAACATGGTCAGGGATTGAGTCAGAGCATGTGTCTTATACGGCCGGTTATACCAATATCCATGAGCATATTCCGTTCCGCACACTTACTGGCCGGGCGCATTTCTACCAAGACCATGAATGGATGTTAGATTTTGGAGAAGGCTTCTGCACTTATAAGCCTATGGTAGATTTAGGGGAGTTAAATTCCTTACCTAACAGCGTTACCAGCAAGCCACATCTTGCACTGAACTGGATTACACCGCATTCTAAATGGGGTATCCATTCTTCCTACCAAGATAATTTACGGATGTTGACATTGTTCCGTGGCGGCCCTTATGTATGGATATCAGAAGACGATGCTAAATCAATTGGTATTGAAGACAATGACTGGGTGGAAGCTGTAAATCATAACGGTGCTACGGTAGCCCGCGCAGTTGTTTCGCAACGTGTTCCTCGCGGTATGGCGATGATGTATCACGCGCAGGAGAAGAATGTAAACGTTCCAGGATCGCCATCAACAGGCAAGCGTGGCGGGATTTTAAACTCAGTAACGCGTGTCATCATGAAGCCAACCAATATGATAGGAGGCTATGCACAACTTTCATACGGCTTTAATTATTACGGCACCGTTGGATGCCAACGCGACACGATGGTGGCATTACACAAAATAGCGGATAAAGAGATTGATTGGTTAGAGCGTCCGCTTACCCCAGAGCGTGAAGCACAACTCAACCCTGTTGGCATTAGCGCCAAGTAAAAGGACATTAGGAGAACATTATGAAAGTACGCGCACAATTCGCCTTTGTCTTTAATCTAGATAAATGTATCGGCTGCCACACATGCTCGGTCACCTGTAAAAACGTATGGACCAACAGGAAGGGTGTGGAATATGCTTGGTTTAACAACGTGGAATCTAAGCCTGGTGTTGGTTATCCAAAACAATGGGAAAACCAAGATATTTGGCACGGCGGTTGGGAGCTTAAAAACGGCAAACTAGAATTAAAGTCTGGCAGTCGCACAAATAAGTTACTCAATATATTTGCTAACCCAGATATGCCTGAGATAGATGACTACTACGAACCCTTCACTTACAACTATGCACATCTGCAAAATGCACCGTTGTCAGAGGCTACGCCAACTGCACGACCAATTTCACAGATTACCGGGAAATCCATGGAAAAGATTACATGGGGTCCGAACTGGGAAGACGATTTGGCAGGTGAGTTTCACAAGCGTAGTAAAGACAAAAATATGGATAACATTCAGAAGGAGATGTACGGTCAGTTCGAGAATACTTTTCATATGTATTTACCGCGAATTTGCAATCATTGCTTGAATGCTTCTTGCGTAGCTGCTTGTCCATCCGGCTCTATTTATAAGCGTGAAGAAGATGGTATTGTGTTGGTAGATCAGGATAAATGTCGTGGCTGGCGTATGTGTATCAGCTCATGCCCATACAAAAAAGTATTCTACAACTGGGAGTCTGGCAAAGCTGAGAAATGTATCGGCTGTTATCCACGCGTTGAATCTGGTATGCCTACGGTCTGTTCTGAATCGTGTGTTGGACGTATACGCTATAACGGCATTATGCTGTACGACGCGGATCGCATTGAAGAATTCGCTAGTATGGAAGATACGCAAGATCTATATGAAGCACAGCGCAGTATTTTCTTAGATCCGAATGATCCTGAAGTGATTAAAGCCGCTCGTCTTGAAGGGATTAATGACGATTGGCTTGAGGCGGCTCGTAATTCCCCAATTTGGAAAATGGTGATGGATTGGAAAATTGCTTTTCCTATCCATCCAGAATTCCGTACCTTACCGATGGTGTGGTATGTGCCGCCATTGTCTCCTGTGCAATCACAAATTGACCAAGGGAATTTACCCGTGGGCCCAGATGGAGCTATCCCTGTGGCGGGCGCCATGCGCTTGCCAGTTCAATACCTTGCTAATTTGCTCACGGCAGGTAAAACAGAGCCAGTTGAAAGTGCTTTGAATAAATTGATTGCGATGCGTAGCTATCAACGTTCAATTCACGTAGAAGGCAAGATAGATACTCGTGCGATTGACGCCGCAGGTATCACTGAGGACCAAGCAAAGGAAATGTACCGCTACTTAGCTATTGCTAATTACGAAGATCGTTTTGTGATTCCGACCGGACATACTGAAGAAACATTGGATGATTCTTTCGGTTTTCAAGGTCAAAACGGTTTTAACTTTGGTAATGATAGTTCACACGGGGTGTCAAAAATCACCCTATTCCCGCGTCGCAGAAAAGATACGGTAGAGCCTAAAGAGCTTGCTCCTTCTAGCAACAATAGTTAAGACACTTAAAATTAACAGGATAGCATCATGCAAATCTACAAATTATTATCATCATTACTTGATTACCCAAATCAGGATTTAATTGAACACCTGCCGGATTTGCGTGATTTTGTCGCACAAAGCATAGAAATAGACCATGCGGAACGAGAAGCTTTGCAAAACTTTTTAAGTCACTTGCAAAGTTTGTCCGTGACAGAGTTGCAAGCAGATTACGTTCAAACCTTTGATATGACGGCGGAACACAGTTTGCATCTAACGCATCATTTATTTGGCGACGATAAAAATCGTGGTCCAGCATTGATTGATTTAGGTGAGCTCTATAAGGACTATGGTGTAGAGGTGGTGACCAATGAGTTGCCTGACTATCTGCCGCTAATCCTAGAATTTACTGCTTACTTAGATGACAATGAGGCAACGGTATTTTTATCGGATGCTAAAAAAGTGTTAGGTGTACTGACTGAAAATTTACAAAAAGCAGGTAGTCCTTACGCAGCATTACTGTCAATAATTGATAGTCGGGCAACGTTAACTAAGTTGGCGGCTTAAGCGAAAGACATTTAAGGAGAATACAATGAATTTACACAACTTTCTTTACGGTGTGTATCCCTATATTGCGATTAGTGTATTTCTGCTAGGCAGTTTGCAACGCTTTGATCGTGAGCAATATACTTGGAA
>CANNEG010000061.1:0-9419 GCA_947503455.1 Betaproteobacteria bacterium | reverse complement strand
AAATTAGAAACATCTTTCTTCTTGGCAGCCATCATTTTTAACGCCTAAGCTTATTAACAATGCTGCCATGTGCGTATCGCCTGCATCTTGAACTGCACGAAGAATAGACACCTCAGCTTTTAACTTAATATTTACATCTGCACCACTAGCGGCTAAAAGCTTAACCATGTCGTCAAAGCCATTAAATGCGGCTAAATGCAAAGCCGTATTATGTGATAAAGGGTGAATGTAATTAATGTCTCCACCTTTACTCACTAAATATTTCACTGCTTCTAGTTGGTTTTTATTAGCGGCCATTTGTATCGGTGACCAAGCAAATGATTTCTCATTGGCATATTTAGCATCAGCCTCTACATATTTTTTAACTATTTTCATATTGCCACTGGTAATCGCATCGACAAATTCCAAAGAATCATCGTCTGACATTGCCATGGCATTGATAGAAAAACTTAAAACTAGCGCCGCCAACAAGATACTGATTAATTTCATGTTACTTTTCTCCAAGGTTATTTTTAACTTACCGATTTAAATCTAATTGATATGGCGTCTTGCATTACGGAACATTCTAATCCAAGCACTATCTTCACTATCACCACAACGTTGCCAAGTGTTTTGCACATTACGAATTACCCGTTCAGGATGTGGCATCATAATACTAAATCGCCCATCTGTGCTGGTTAATCCGGTAATGCCTTGTGGCGAACCATTTGGGTTGTACGGATAAACTATTGTTGGTGCTGACGCATGATCAATAAAACGCATCGTTACCAATTTATTAGCTAACAAGTCATTGACCGTGTGTTTCGCAGAAAATTCCGCAAAACCTTCACCATGTGCAACCGCAATCGGCATTTTGCTACCGGCCATGCCGTTAAAGAACAATGAAGGCGACTCTAAAACCTCAACCATGGCTAATCTAGCTTCAAATTGTTCAGATTGGTTACGCACAAAATGGGGCCAATGCGCCGCACCTGGAATCAATTCACGCAAGTTGCTCATCATTTGACAGCCGTTACACACGCCTAAAGCAAAACTATCTTGCCGCGTAAAGAAGGCTGAAAATTCATCACGTGCACGGGCGTTAAATAAAATCGACTTAGCCCAACCCTCACCCGCCCCCAATACATCACCATAAGAGAATCCACCACATGCCACAAAGCCTGCGAAATCTTTGAGTGATACACGGCCTGCAATAATATCGCTCATGTGCACATCAAACGTGGCAAAGCCGGCCCGGTCAAATGAGGCGGCCATTTCTACATGGCCATTCACGCCCTGCTCACGTAAAATCGCCATTTTTGGACGTACCCCAGCATTGATATAAGGTGCCGCGATGTTCTCGCTTGGTTCAAAAGTTAGTGCTGTAAATAAACCACGATTGCCTTCGTCTAAAATACGGTCGTATTCTTGCTGCGCACATAATGGATTGTCACGCAATTTTTGCATTTGATACGTCGTTTCAGACCACATGCGATGTAAATCGATACGCGAGTCAGCAAAGACTACCTTGCCATGCTGCTTAATTTCAATCTGGCTACCTGCAACGACATCAGCAACTACATGTGCTAACCCGTTAAACTGCGCAGCAATAGTGCCTGCCTCGTGGGCTGCCACCTGAATGACCGCACCTAGTTCTTCGTTATATAAAGCGCTGACAATATCTCCTGCCAAGCTTGAAACATCAACTTGTAAGCCACAATGGCCAGCAAAACTCATTTCTAACAAGGTAGTAAATAAGCCGCCGTCAGAACGGTCATGGTAAGCCAGTAATTTTCCGGCTTTATTGAGTTGCTGTATGCGATTAAAGAAATCTTTAAGCTGAGCCGCATCATCCACATCGGGCGCCTCATTTCCCACCGCACCATACACCTGCGCTAAGCTTGAGCCGCCCATACGATTTTTACCAGCACCTAAATCAATCAAAATCAACTTACTAGGCACATCAGTTTGTAATTGTGGGGTTAAGGTTTTGCGCGCATCAGGCGTGGCTGAGAATGCGGTGACCACCAGTGAAATAGGTGAGGTAACGGCCTTATTTTCTCCTGCCTCTTGCCAAACTGTTTTCATGCTCATGGAGTCTTTACCTACTGGAATACTGATACCCAGTTGTGGACACAACTCCATCCCCACGGCTTTAACAGTTTCATACAGTGCGGCATCTTCACCTGCATGGCCGGCTGGCGCCATCCAATTAGCTGAGAGTTTTAAGTCAGATAAATCATCAATCAAACATGCTGCAATATTAGTCATTGCCTCGCCAATTGCCATACGGCCTGATGCAGGGGCATTTACCAACGCGAGCGGCGCTTTTTCGCCAATGGCAAAGGCTTCACCACGATAGGTTTCATAACCCGCAAGTGTTACGGCCACGTCTGCCACAGGCACTTGCCAAGGACCGACCATTTGCTCACGCGCCACTAATCCGGTCACTGAACGGTCACCAATGGTAATTAAGAAAGTTTTGTCAGCCACGCCAGGCAGCCTTAATACCCGTGCCGCAGCCTCTTTTAAATCAATATTGCTGGTGGTAAACGCGCTTAATTGGCGAGTAGTGCGAGTCACATCGCGCGTCATTTTTGGTGGTTTACCCAACAATACCGACAATTCCATATCGACCGGATTGTTAGCAAAATAACTATCTGCTACTGTTAAATGACGTTCAGCAGTCGCAATGCCTACTACCGCAAACGGGCAACGTTCACGCTCGCAGATTGCCTTAAAGCGCGGTAAGTCTTCTTGCGCAATGGCCATCACATAACGTTCTTGCGCCTCGTTGCTCCATAATTCACGGGGCGACATGCCTGGCTCTTCATTGTGCACATCGCGCAATTGAAAAGTAGCCCCTACGCCCGCGTCATTCACTAACTCGGGAAAGGCGTTAGAAATACCACCGGCACCCACATCGTGAATACTTAAGATGGGATTGTCATCGCCTAACTGCCAACAACGGTCAATCACTTCTTGCGCGCGTCTTTCTAGTTCAGGATTACCGCGTTGTACAGAATCAAAATCTAAATTCTCAACGTTACTCCCTGTATCCATACTGGATGCCGCGCTGCCGCCTAAACCAATGAGCATGGCTGGGCCACCTAACTGAATAAGCGCTGCGCCTGCTGGGATTGGATTCTTTTTAGAATGTTTAGCTGAAATATTGCCAATACCCCCCGCCAGCATAATCGGCTTATGGTAACCACGCATTTCTTGGTTAGATGCTAGCTCAAAGGTACGGAAATAGCCGGCGATATTCGGCCGACCAAATTCATTACTGTAAGCGGCGCCACCTAATGGCCCATCGACCATAATCTGAAAAGGCGATGCGATACGGCTAGGCTTGCCATAAGGATTAGTTTCCCAAGGTTGAGTGAAGTTTGGGATATTTAAATTAGACACAGAAAAGCCGCTTAACCCCGCTTTTGGTTTAGAGCCACTGCCGGTTGCACCTTCATCACGAATCTCACCGCCTGCACCAGTTGCTGCGCCGGCAAATGGAGAAATTGCCGTGGGGTGATTATGTGTTTCCACCTTCATCAAATAGTGCATTTCTTCATCAATATAGCTGTAAGCGCCATCGACTGTAGGGTAAAAACGTTTAGTGGTTTCGCCTGCTGCTTGCCCTGCCACAATAGAAGAGTTATCTGAATAAGCCACTACCGTACTACCCGGGTTAAGCTTATGCGTGTTGCGTATCATGGCAAATAAAGACATGTCCTGCACTTGACCATCAATCACCCAATCGGCATTGAATATTTTATGGCGACAATGCTCAGAGTTGGCCTGAGCAAACATCATTAGCTCTACATCGGTGGGGTTACGCTTAATTTTAGAAAAATTATCGTATAAGTAATCCACTTCATCCGGTGATAGCGCCAAACCCATCTCTGCATTGGCTTTTACCAGTGCGGCTTTCCCACCCTGCAAGATATCAACGCTGGTTAAGGGTGCCGGGCTATCGGTGTGATAAAGCTTTTCGGCATCTTGCAGATGAGCAAACACGCCTTCAGTCATACGATCATGTATCAATGGTAAAAGCGCTAAGCGTTCAGCCTCAGTTAAGGGCTGGCCATTTTTTGTTTGCGCATAATAGGCAATGCCGCGCTCCACGCGTTGCACTTCTGGCAAACTACAATGTTGCACAATATCTGTCGCGCGTGATGCCCAAGGTGAAATGGTACCAATTCTAGGCAATACTAAAAAATAATCCCCTTTAGGCTCTTCCACTTGCAGGGTGGGGCCATAAGTGAGAATTTGCTTTAGCGTAGCTTGCTGTGGCGCAGTGAGTGGGGCAGCCTGATTTAACCAAATAAAGTGCCAGAATTCAGCGTACAAATGTTGAATATTGGGGCAAACTTCACTTAAGGTTTTTTGAATTTTTTCAATACGAAATTGAGATAAGGCAGCGCTACCGCGCAGACAGAGCATTTGAGATTTGGCGTTAGATTGAGTCATTGAAATTCAGCTAAAATTAAGTGCAATTGCGAAAGCTGAATTCTATCAGATAGACAGCAATTAAGCCTCTAATTGCTGATAGTCTATTCCTTGATTTTGACTAAATTTCCTAGTTTTTCAAGAGACGAATGAGTGATGGATATAATGGTTAGTCAAAGCGAATAATATCGCTTTAAGATTTCTCTTATTGATCCTGCGTAAAAATGAAATACGGCATAGAAGTTGACCGTGAATTAAAATGCCAGCTAAGCTAAATACTCACATTTAGCTTAGCTGGCATTGTTTTAACTGGCTAGAGTTTTGCTCTAGCCCATTAGCGCGTGATTTAATTGTGAGCGCTCACATGCCAAATGTTATTGGCATAGTCACTAATAGCACGGTCACTAGAGAACTTAGCCATATTAGCCACATTCAAAATCGCCATACGCGTCCATTCATCTTGATTTTGGTAGAGCTTACCTACTCTATCCTGCGTTTCAATATAGCTGGCATAATCTGCTAACAATAAATAGTTGTCACCATTTTTGAGTAAATTATCCACAATAGCCTGATAACGATTAGGTTCTTCTACCGAGAAGAAGCCACTGCCAATCATATCCAACACTTCTTTCAACTCAGGATTAGCCTCATAGTAATTACGTGGGTGATAACCATTAGCCTTAACTTCAGCCACTTGCGGGGTGGTGAGGCCAAAAATAAAGATATTTTCCAGACCCACTTCTTCCATAATTTCTACGTTAGCGCCATCCAATGTACCAATCGTCAGCGCGCCATTTAAGGCCATTTTCATATTACCTGTACCGCTGGCTTCCGTCCCTGCCGTTGAAATTTGCTCAGACAAATCACTGCCTGGGAATAAAATTTCAGCCGCTGACACTTCATAGTTCGGGTAGTACACCACTTTAAGTTGATCGCCTACGGCTAGGTCTTCGTTGACGATGGTTGCCACATCATTGATCAGGCGAATAATCTGTTTTGCCATCCAATACCCAGGTGCGGCTTTACCACCAAATATCACGGTACGGGGCGTAATGCCTTTTTCACCACGACGAATACGGTTGTATAAAGTAATCACATGCAATACATTGAGTAGCTGACGTTTATATTCGTGGATACGCTTAATTTGCACATCAAACAAGCTATTAGGATTAAGTTTAATGCCGGTTTTTTGCTCAATCTTATTAGCCAAGCGCACTTTATTGGCATGTTTGACTGCCGCAAACGCTTTTCTAAAATCTGCATCTTTTGCCAAAGGCGTAATTTTTTTAATTTGCGTCAGGTCTTTTTTAAAGTCTGGGCCAATGGCTTTTTCAATCAGCGCGGTTAAGCCAGGGTTAGCTTGATTCAGCCAACGACGTGGCGTAATGCCATTGGTCACATTGGTCATTTTGCCTGGGTAAATGCGATCAAAATCAGCAAATAGGTGTTGCTTTAACAACTCACTATGCAATGCAGCCACACCATTGACGGTGTGACTGCCCACCACCGCCAGATGTGCCATACGCACACGCCTGCCATTCGATTCATCAATGATAGACACACGATTGAGTAAATCAGCATCTCCTGGGAAGTGATGATTCACCATGTGCAAGAATTCAAAATTGATTTTATAGATAATTTCTAAATGACACGGCAACAAACGTCCAAACAAATCAACAGACCAAGTTTCTAAAGCTTCCGGCATGAGCGTATGGTTCGTGTAAGCAAAAATCTTAACCACTAATGACCAGGCAAAATCCCAAGACAAACCATGCACATTTACCAATTGATACATCATTTCCGCCACGCCAATCGAGGGGTGCGTATCATTCAACTGAATAGCAATTTTTTCTGGCAGAATTTTCCAATCTGCTTGTTTTTTCATGTCATGCGCACTTAAAAAACGACGCAAAATATCTTGAATAGACGCTGAAACAAAGAAATACTGCTGTTTTAAACGTAATTCTTTACCGAGCACTGATGTGTCATTGGGGTAAAGTACTTTAGAAATATTCTCACTATCATTTCGTTCTTGTACTGATTTTTCATAATTACCATCATTAAAATGGCTCAAATCAAACTCACGCGCCGCCTTGGCCGACCATAAACGTAAACTGTTCACCGTGTCTCCACCAAAACCAGGCACTGGCACGTCATACGCCATGGCCACTACATGCTCGGCATCCACCCAATATTGCGCCTCACCTGCATCAGAGCTATATTTCACAACATGTCCATAAAATTTAATGATATAGCTGACTTCTGGACGTTGGAACTCCCAAATATTGCCGTAACGCAACCAATTATCTGGATTTTCAACTTGCTGTCCATTTTCAATAGATTGCTTGAACATGCCGTATTCATAGCGAATACCATAGCCGGTGGCTGGAATTGCCATAGTTGCCATTGAGTCTAAGAAACACGCTGCCAAACGACCTAAACCACCATTACCTAATGCCGCGTCCGTTTCCATTTCTACGGTATTTTCTAAATCGCGGCCCAAACTGGCTAAACCCTCCTTAACCTCATCATTAATGCCAAAATTGAGTGCAGCATTACTGAGCATGCGCCCGATTAAGAACTCTAAAGACAAATAATAAACGCGCTTTGGATCATCACGATAGTAAGATTCTGCTGTTTTAACCCAGCGCTCAACCACGTGATCGCGCACCGTGTGGCTCGCCGCATCGTACCAATCCCTAGCGGTTGCAGCCGCATTGGTTTTGAAGCTAGAAAAAACCAAATGATTTTGTAACGCTTGCTCAATAGGCGGTAGCTTAGCCAATACGCCAGCCTTAGCCTTACTCAGCTTCTTAGGCTTAACTACTTTACTTGCTTCCGTTTTGGTTTTAGCGGTGGTTTTGGTGGTTTTTTTGCTGGGCGTTTTCTCAGGAGTTTTCATGCTGGCCTTTAATTGCATATATAAATCGTTGTTAGGGTGTATTTTAGCAAAAAATATGCCGGCGATAAAATGAAAGTTATTTGACAGCGATAAAAAATCTATAAAAAAATCCCGCTCAACTTGCGCTAAGCGGGATTTTTAAAGCATTAATCTCTTAACTAATCAAACTATTCATGCGCTTTACAAAACTAGCAGGGTCATTAAGCGTTCCGCCTTCAGCCAATAATGCTTGGTCAAACAACACCAGTGCAAGGTCGGCAAATACGGCTTCTGCTGTTTCACCCTCTAAGCGTTTAACTAGCTTATGACTTGGGTTGATTTCCAGAATCGGTTTGGCTTCTGGTGCATTTTGCCCTGCTGCTTTTAACATACGGGCCAAGTTGCCTGATAAATCATGCGCGTCACTCACCAAACATGCCGGTGAATCAGTCAATCGATGTGTGACACGCACATCTTTCACTTGGTCAGCCAAGGCATTCTTAATCTTCTCAACTAAAGATTTAGCCTCTTCTTCAATTTTCTTTTGAATCTCTTTTTCCGTGTCAGATTCTAATTTGCCTAAATCTAAATCACCCTTAGCAATCGATTGTAATTTTTTGCCTTCAAACTCAGTTAAACTGCCTAGTAGCCATTCATCCACACGATCAGACATCAACAATACTTCAATGCCTTTTTTGCGGAATATTTCTAAATGTGGGCTATGTTGTGCCGCCGCAAAACTTTCGGCCGTAATGTAATAAATAGCCTCTTGCTCAGCTTGCATGCGCGCGATGTAATCCTTGAGCGAAACATCTTGCACATCCGAATCGGCCTTGGTGGAGGCAAATCTTAGTAAGCCTGCAATTTTATCTTTATTGACAGCGTCTTCCCCTGGACCTTCTTTTAATACGCGGCCAAATTCTTTGTAGAATATTGCATAATCTTCCGCTTTGTTTTCCGCCATATCCTCTAGCAAGCTCAAAACTTTTTTCACTGAACCCGCCTTAATCGCATCGACATCACGGCTAGACTGTAAAATCTCACGCGACACATTCAATGGTAAATCAGCTGTATCAATCACCCCACGGACAAAGCGCAAATATTGTGGCATCAATTTTTCAGCATCTTCCATAATAAAGACGCGTTTAACATACAGCTTAATGCCATGACGTCGCTCACGGTCGTACAAATCAAACGGCGCTTTACTCGGGATATACAATAATGAAATATATTCTTGCTTGCCTTCTACACGGCTATGCGTATAGCTCAGCGGATTTTCAAAGTCATGTGAAACATGCTTGTAAAACTCTTGGTATTCTTCTTCAGTAATATCATTTTTATTACGTGCCCATAAAGCAGACGCTTTATTCACGGTTTCATCTTCATCAGTGGCTACTTGTTCGCCCTCTTTCCACTCTGATTTCTTCATCACAATCGGCAAAGTAATATGGTCTGAATACTTGCGAATAATGGTTTTGAGTTTCCAATCGTTTAAGAACTCATCCTCACCGTCACGCAAGTGCAATACTACTTCCGTACCACGTGTCGCTTTATCAGCCACTTCAAGCGTAAAGTCACCTTCACCCGCAGATTCCCAACGCACCGCCTCAGTCTCCCCAGCGCGGCGCGTAGTTAAGCTCACTTTGTCGGCAATAATAAAGGCTGAATAAAACCCTACCCCAAATTGGCCAATCAAATTAGCATCCTTGGCTTGGTCGCCAGACAAGGCATTAAAGAATTCTTTAGTGCCGGATTTTGCAATCGTCCCAATATTCGCAATCACCTCATCACGGCTCATACCAATGCCGTTATCGCTAATCGTCACAGTACGTGCCTCTTTATCAAATGCGATACGAATTTTTAATTCACTATCCCCGTCATACAGGGCGCCATTGGCGATTGCTTCAAAACGCAATTTATCTGCCGCATCAGAAGCATTGGAAATCAACTCACGTAACACAATTTCTTTATTGCTATATAGCGAATGAATCATCAATTGCAAAAGCTGCTTCACCTCTGCCTGAAAGGGCATGGATTCTTTTTGTGTGGTCTGTTTTGCAGTGGTGTCTTTAGCCATAAATTAAGCTCCTCAATGTATTAATAAAAAACAATA
>CANNEG010000060.1:0-9814 GCA_947503455.1 Betaproteobacteria bacterium | reverse complement strand
CGTTTACAAGCCGTTGGTAAAGGTGAATCAGAGCCAGTGGTTGCATGTGAAGGCGTTAAAGGATCTAAAAAATTAATTGAGTGCTTACAACCTAACCGTCGTGTTGTTATTTCAGCTGAGAAACAACGTGAAACAGGATGTAATTAATTGAGTTAAATTTAACAAGTAAAACTAAAGCCCCGCATTGCGGGGCTTTTTTATTGGTAAAATAAGTACTATGGTTAAATCTAATCAATCATCTCAATCACCTGTCGATGTGGATCTTGTTATTGAAGCCCGCTGGGTTGCAACCGTTGCCGGCAATCAGGCGGTGCTAGAAAATCACGCGGTTGTTGTACAGGCCGGCATCATCGTCGATATACTGCCCACCCTAGCGTCTAGGCAAAAATATATTGCTGCGTCATTGGTCTGTTTAGAAAATCATGTGCTCATGCCAGGCTTAATTAACTGTCATACTCATGCAGCGATGAGCTTAATGCGTGGTTTGGCTGATGATATTCCGCTTATGCCATGGCTGGAGCAACATATTTGGCCAGCAGAGCAGGCGGTTGTTTCTGAGCGCTATGTACAAGATGCTTCATTATTAGCCTGTGCTGAAATGTTAAGTGGCGGCATTACTTGTTTTAATGACATGTATTTTTACCCGCAAGCTACCGCAGTAGCAGCCACTCAAGCAGGCGTGCGTGCTAATTTAGGGCTGCTCGTCATTGATTTCCCTTCAGCGTACGCCAATGATGCAGATGATTATTTACAAAAAGGCTTTGATGCGCATGATTCATGGCGTAACAACCCACTGATTACTTCATCGATAGCACCACACGCCCCCTATACGGTCTCCAATCAAACTTTGCAGAAAGTGATTACTTATGCCGAGCAATTAGGGCTTGGTATACATACGCACTTACATGAAACTCAAGATGAGCTCGTAAAAAGTGATGCTCAATATGGGTTGCGACCGATTCAAAGATTAGCCGAGTTAGGTTTGCTGGGCCCTAACTTTGTTGCGGCACACGGCGTACATTTACTCGCAAATGAAATTGAATTGTTGGCTGAATACGGCTGTCATATCGCGCATTGCCCAAGTTCTAATTTAAAGCTAGCTAGCGGTATAGCGCCGGTGGCAGAACTGTTAGCTAAAGGCGTGAATGTTGCTTTAGGCACCGATGGTGCGGCAAGTAATAACCGCTTAGATATGTTTGCTGAAATGCGTTTAGCGGCGTTATTAGCCAAAGGGGTGAGTGGGGATGCTACGGTCTTACCTGCCCATCAAGCGCTAGCAATGGCCACCATTCATGGGGCTAAAGCCTTGGGCTTAGATCATAAAATTGGCTCAATTGAAGTGGCTAAGTTAGCAGATCTAACAGCCGTAAAATTAGATGATATCGCAACCGCACCGTATTACGATCCAATCTCACATTTGATTTATTGCTGTGGACGCGAGCACGTAACCCATACTTGGGTGGCGGGAGAATTACGTTATAGCCATGGCATCTATGCCAATATAGAGCCGAATGAATTAAAAGAAATTATTCATGTATGGCAACCGAAACTATCACAGTTGAAATTGGAGCAACACAAAAAATGAACGCTGATGTCCATCTAAATGCCGACGATTCTGAATTGCAAAAGTTTGGCAATCTTGCTCATAAATGGTGGGATAAAAATAGTGAGTTTAGACCGCTACATGAAATCAATCCAGTGAGATTAAATTGGATTGATAGCCTCACTGGTCTAAAAGGAAAGCGCGTCTTAGATGTAGGCTGTGGTGGCGGTATTTTGTCTGAATCTATGTATTTTAAAGGTGCGGATGTGACTGGCATAGACTTGGGTGAGAAAGCGCTCAATGTTGCTAAATTACATCAGTTAGAAAGTGGCGCTAAGGTCAATTACCAATATATCTCTGTAGAGCAATTAGCGGCAGAGCAGCCCGAAAGTTTTGATGTAGTCACTTGCATGGAAATGCTAGAGCACGTGCCTGATGCATCAGCCATTGTTGCGGCCTGCGCTAAGTTGGTTAAGCCTAATGGCTCAGTATTTTTCTCAACCATTAACCGCAATCCAAAATCGTACTTATTTGCTGTAGTGGGTGCGGAATACGTATTAAATATGTTGCCCAAAGGCACGCATGATTATGCAAAGTTTATTAAGCCTTCTGAGCTCTCAAGCTGGGCTAGACAAGCAGATTTAAATGTATCAAGTATGCGAGGCATGAGCTTTAACCCCATCACGCAAAATTACAGTTTGGGCGATGACGTTTCGATTAATTACTTGATGCACACAGTGTTGTCAAAATGAGTGTGGTGTTGTTCGATTTAGACGGCACCTTAGTCGATACTGCCCATGACCTTGGCTTAGCACTTAACATGCAGTTGGCGCGGCATGGAAAGCCGGCATTATCACATGACGAGATTTGGCCGGTTGCCTCACATGGCACGCGTGGTTTATTGGCATTAGGGTTTGCGATTAACCCTGGTGATAGTGGCTATAAGGCGATGCAGGTAGAGTATTTAGATTTATATGAATCCGTCTTTACCAATAATCCTATACTCTTACCAGGTATTGCCTCGCTACTAGAGGCCTTAGATGCGCGAGGCATTCAATGGGGTATTGTCACCAATAAACCAAGGCGGTTTTCAGTAGATTTAACGAAAGCCGTTCAATTAGGCCATCAGACTTTATTCGAGCGTTCAGCATGTCTGTTGTGTGGCGATGATGCGCCGCAACCAAAACCAGCGCCAGATACATTATTAATGGCTTGTGAAGCGATTAATAGTCAGCCCAGTGAGTGTATTTATGTGGGTGACGCAGAACGTGATGTAGAGGCTGGAAGAGCGGCTGGTATGAAAACTGTGGTGGCATTGTTTGGTTATATTGCTGCAACGGATCAGCCTAATACTTGGGGAGCTGATGTCTTGATTCACTCGCCTAATGATTTATTGAGTTGCCTTAGCTGATGTAACAAGCAATGCGTGGTGACTTAAGCAATGCTCCGTCTTTCCATCATGGCCTGCGCTAGCGTACCACTATCCACATATTCAATTTCACCACCCATAGGCATGCCGCGTGCAATACGACTGGTTTTAATGCCTCTCACTTTGAGTAGTTCGCTAATGTAATGCGCGGTAGCATCACCTTCTACTGTGTAGTTGGTGGCGAGTATCACTTCTTGTACCACGCCATCTTGCGCACGTTTAATCAGTTTATCTAGATGAATTTCTTTGGGCCCTATGCCATCTAATGGTGACAACCTGCCCATTAAAACAAAATACATGCCCGTGTAGGCGTGTGTGTTTTCCAGCATCAACAAGTCGGTTGGCATTTCTACCACGCACAACAAACTTTTATCGCGGTTGTTAGAATCGCATAAGGGGCAGATTGGCTGTTCGCTAAAGGTGTTACATAGCTGACAGTGGTCAACCACCTGTAATGCATTGCCTAGGGCAATAGATAGGTTGTCTGCGCCTTTTCTATCACGTTGTAATAAGTAGTACGCCATACGTTGCGCAGATTTTGGACCCACGCCTGGTAAGCAACGTAAACTGTCGATTAAGTGCTCAAGCGCAGGCGGGTTTTTCATTAAGACTGATAACTAAAATTTTAAAAGGGTAGTTTCATGCCAGCAGGCATAAAACTGCCCATGCGTGACGAGGAAGTCGCTTCAGCTTTTGCGGCGGCATCTTTTAGAGCGATGACCAATAAATCTTCTAACGTTTCTTTGTCGTCCATCACGCTATCATCTAAAGTGACGCGTTTCACGACATTATTACAAGCCATGGTGACTTTTACTAAGCCATTACTCGCAATGCCTTCAACATCAATGTTGGCCAGATCTGCTTGTGCCTTTTGCATATTGGCTTGCATTTGCTGGGCTTGTTTCATCATGTTGGCCATGCCGCCTTTCATCATTTTAGTGCTCCTTATTTAAATAGGTTTAATTGAGTTTGGAATAATTGACGCGCCAAATTCATTAATCAGTGCCTGAACAAAGCCGTCATCTTCAATTGCGCTTTCTGCGTTGGCTTGGGCGTGGGCTTTTTCTTGAGAAATTTGTTTGGCTGGCGTATTGCCAGTGCCGCCGACAGTAAATTGCAATTTTATTTTTTTATCGAAGTGCTGCGAAATAGCGCTGGTTAGCTTTTCTTGATAATTAGGCACGAGTAAGTGTTTTTGCGCTTCTGGCACGCTAAGTGAAATGCTATTTTCATCATAAGCGACTAGCTCACAATGTTGCGATAATGCTCGGGCTAATCCAAGTTTCAATTCATCTACTAAGCCACGCCAATTGCCATTAAATTGCTTAGTGCCGGTCAGTGAAGGTGAGTTTTCAGCCTCATGCTCAACTATCACCTCTGGCGTGGGAATGTTAATAGGGGCTTGGTTTGAAGCTTGTGGAGTTTCTGGTTCAATCGTCGCTTCAACGGGTGCTGGCGTAACTGGCGTTTTAGGCGCGCTATTTACTATGGCGGCTTGAGGCTTGTTAGCCACTTTTTGTAGACCACTATCATTGGGCGTAAAGGCTAACATACGCAATAAACTCATAGTGAAGCCTGCAAAATCGTCAGGGGCAAGACTCATATCACGGCGACCGAGCAAAGCGATTTGGTAATAAAGCTGCAAGGTTTCTGCGGGTATTCTCTGAGCTAAATCTAACAGGGCTTCGCGCTCAGGGAGATCTTCTGCAACGCTATCAGGCACAGCCTGTACGATGGCAATTTGGTGTAGCAATTGTGCTAAATCATTTAAAGCGATTTCAAAAGACAGGCTTCGTTCTGCCATCAGCTTGGCTTGTGCGATTAAGCCACTACCATCATTGGCAAGTAAGGCTTTGATGAGTTGATACAAATAGCTTTGGTCTATGGCACCTAACATGGCGCGCACTTCAGCTTCATTGACTGTTTGGCCGCCATAGGCAATGGCTTGGTCGGTAAGTGATAGTGCATCACGCATACTGCCGTCGGCAGCACGTGCAATGAGGTGTAATGCATTAGGCTCATACGGAATATTTTCTTGGCCAAGAATATTTTGCAGATGCCCGATGATTGAAGTGCCCGCCATTTGTCGTAAATTAAACTGTAAACAGCGCGATAGTACGGTGACAGGTACTTTTTGTGGGTCAGTGGTGGCAAGAATAAATTTTACATGGGCTGGCGGTTCTTCTAGCGTTTTAAGCATGGCATTAAACGCGCTTTTTGAAAGCATGTGTACTTCATCGATGATATACACTTTAAAGCGACCGGCAGTAGGGGCGTATTGGGCGTTATCAAGTAAATCGCGCATGGCATCTACTTGCGTATTACTGGCCGCATCCACTTCAATGAGATCGACAAAACGGCCACGGTCAATTTCGGTACAAGCACCGCAAACGCCGCAGGGTTTAGCCGTAATGCCCGTTTCACAATTGAGTGATTTAGCTAAAATACGGGCCAATGTGGTTTTGCCTACACCGCGGGTGCCAGTAAATAAATAGGCATGGTGCAAACGATTTTGCTCTAGCGCATTCGTGAGCGCACGTACTACATGGTCTTGTCCAACCAATGTTTCAAAAGATTTTGGGCGCCATTTTCGGGCGAGTACTTGATAGCTCATGAGGTCAATACATCTGCTTTCGTTGCTAATTTCATTGAGAGATTCAGTGAAAATTATATAAAAATGACTAGAGAATTTATATTAGAACTTTAGCCGAATTTACTCAGCAAGTGTAGTGAGTCGTAAAAATAGTGCGATCTAGTTTCAATAAGGAGGCGAGCCCTTACCCCGGCACTTGCTCAATAGTTGTGGCTGCTTGCTTCCGCACCTGACCAGGTTGGCTACTTTACAATGCGGGGAGGCCCGCCAAGATGCAATTTTACAATACTTTGACCGTTAGCTAAATGGAATATTGAATATTTAATGCGTTGGTATCCATATGGGTGGTATTGGCTGTAGCCATAAGCGCTGCTTAATTATAAATAGAATGATAAAAGTGCCACTATATTTGCTTTTGATTCTATACAGCACGTTGGACAATACGCACTATACAAGTTTTAAGTGATCTAATAGCTTCACACTATGACTGATAAAAAAATGACATCTTCGCTTAAGCCGATAGACATAGCGCGTAAATCTTTCAAACAGATGGCAGCGCAGCGGATAGCGCCTACCCCGGAAAATTATCAGCTTATTTATAACCAAATAGCAGGTATTCCAGAAATAGAGCCGCTCAGCGAGGCGTTGGCCAATGCGCTTAAGCAACTGCCGCAGGATACTGTTGGGCAGAGAAAATGGATTCACCGTTGGGAAAAGTTATTAAAGCAAAATGATTGGGCCGCCTTGCCTGCATTGTTAACTGAAATCTCGGTTGATGCGGATGTTGAGTCAGATCAATTTGATGAGACCTTCCGTATTTTGCAAGACATGTTAAAGCAGTCGCTTAAGTATGGGCTGATTCCAAGGTTAGACCAGCACCCTGAACTTAAAGAAGAGGCACAACAGCTTCTCAAGCGCTGCGAAAAAGCGCGTAAGCCTAAAGATTGGCAGTTAGTGGCTCAAAATTTTGCTGCGTTTATTGTCGGCGTTGATCACGAAGACATTCATGAAGATGACGTGAAGCAAGATTTACTAAGATTGCTTAAGTTGCTGATTGATAATATCAGTGAATTAGTGATGGATGACCAATGGATACGCGGTCAAATTGCCTTAGTGCAAACGATTATGTCTAATCCGCTAGAAAGCGCGATGATACGTGATGCAGAACATAGCCTAAGAGAAGTCATTTTTAAGCAGGGCGCGTTAAAGCATAGTTTGACCGAAGCAAAAATCGCCTTCAAAAATATGATTGCGACTTTTGTTGATCGTTTAGGGCATATGTCGACATCGAGCCTGTCCTATCAAGAAAAAATCGAAAGTTTTTCTGAAAAGTTGGCAGAAACAGATGACATTCCACAGATTAATGCCTTGCTAGAAACCTTGATGAAAGATACCTACACAATGCAAAGTGACATTGTGCAATCGCGAGTCGACATACTAGAGCAGCGTGATCAGGTAGATGCAACACAATATAAAATTTTCAAGTTACAAGAAGAGCTGTCACAACTGAGTGAAAAACTGTCAGTGGACCAATTGACTGGTGTGCTGAACCGGCGTGGTCTGGATGAAGCGATGGTGCGCGAAGTTTCACGTGCCCACCGCGAGGATGCACCATTATGTGTTGCCTTACTTGATATTGATAACTTTAAATACTTTAATGATAAGTATGGTCATCATGTGGGTGATAGTGCATTGCAACATTTGGCTAGGCTCATTCAAGAAACAATCAGAGTCACAGATATTGCTGCTCGTTTTGGGGGTGAAGAGTTTGTTATCTTATTGCCCAATACGCCACTTGATCGAGCTGTTGAAGTGATTTTCCGTCTGCAACGCGCACTGACAAAAGAGTTTTTCTTAGGCAACAACGAACGATTGCTCATTACTTTTAGTGCTGGCGTAGCGTTATTTAAAAAAGATGAAGCGCAAGAAGATGTATTGAGTAGAGCAGACCGCGCAATGTATCTCGCCAAAAAAGTAGGCAAAAATCACGTCAAGACCGAATTCGATTTATTGACGGTCAAAACGTAATCTGCCTGTATTCGCTTAGGCTGATATAGGTATAATGCGTCTTAATTCATTCAATATGAGCCTTACCTAGTGCTCAGTTTTATCGAGATGTGACGATTGCAAAATTTAGCTCAATTACCGGATAGTCGTTTAATACTAGATGCGCTTTTGCTAGGTGGGTCAGATGAGGTTTATCTGATAGACGCGGCCTCTATGCAGTTAGTCTATGTGAGTGAAAGTGCGCTCAAACATAACACTTACCACCTTAGCAATTTTCATGAGTACAGCCTAGAACAGTTGCTAGGCGTGAGTGAATCTAGCTTACGCACCCACTTAGAAAGTCATCGCGGCCATTCATACTTTATCGAAGTGCCACAAAATCCAACCGCCTTGATAGGGCATATTGATCATCGGCAATTGCGCGTGATGGTTTTACAATCGAATCAGCAAGAATTTATGCTGATTGTTAAAAATGATTTTAAGGTGACATCAACTAATACGGCATGGCAGGCGATGGTGGCTAATGCGCCGGCAGTGGTTTTTCAGTTTCAGCTTGATAGCAGCGGTGAAATAAAATTCATCTATCTTACAGAAGGCTGCCAAGCTTTACTGGGGCTTAGTGCAGACGATTTGGTAAAGGATAGCAGCATATTTTTTGCGTTGATGAACGCAAAAGATCGTAACGCACTACGCAAGCGCTTAACACTATCGGCCGATGAGCATAGTTTGTTAAATTGGGAAGGCCGAATTTGGATTGAGAGCTGGCAAGACAACAAGTGGCTCAATGTGCGCGCCATTCCTAGGGTGCTAGATGATGGTGTTGTTCAGTGGGAAGGCATTATGACCAACATCACGCGCAGCAAGCTTGAAAAAGATGAGATTGAAAAATCGCGTCGTGAGCTTGGTGAGTTAACCGCGCATATTAACAAAATAAAAGAGCAAGAACGCAATGCCATTGCGCGTGAAATACACGATGATTTGGGTGGCAATTTAACCGCCATTAAGATTGGCTTAGCCTCTATCATTAACCGAATGAACGCGGGTAAAGATTTTTCAGTAGAACAAGCGATGGCATTGGAGTCTATTGTAGATCGTACTTTTGAAGCGGTGCATCGAATTTCTAGCGACTTAAGACCTAATATTTTAGATTTAGGTATTGTGGCGGCGCTAGATTGGCAGGCCAAAGAGTTTGAAAAGCAATTAGCCATTAGTTGTCACTTTAGCTGCAATCAAGTAGAAGTGGCTGTTACACCCGAGCAAGCGATTACCTTGTTTCGTGTTTTTCAAGAATCCATGTCCAATGTGGTGAAGCATGCCCATGCCACGCATGTTGCGCTGAACTTAATTGCCGGTAAGCATGATATCGTCATGACCGTGAGTGACAATGGCGTGGGAATTAAGCCTAGCGATGTGCTTAAGGCCAATTCATTTGGCTTACGTGGCATGCGTGAGCGGGCGTCAGCGTTACATGGTAGTTTTAATGCCACTCAATCGAGTGCTGGCGGCACGGTGATTACCCTCAAACTAGCCCGCTAGTGAGCCCGGCCAGTATCTAATTCTGCAATCACGCAATCGTGATATCCTCGTACCGATGATTAAGTAATCAGCATTACATTTATCAGCAAATTGAAGTATCATTTTAGTCACGTAGTTGCCCCCTTAATTAGACTCAGGTCAGCATGACAAAAAAAGATAAAATTCAAGTCATCATTGTTGATGATCATGCCATTTTAAGAGCAGGGCTTAAGCAGATTCTGGCAGAAACAGAAGATATTATTGCGATTTCTGAAGCGCAAAATGCTGCTGAGGCCATTCAATTAGCCCGTCAGACTAAAGCAGAAGTGATGTTGCTTGATATTGCGCTGCCTGACCGCAGTGGCATGGATACCCTTAAATACATTAAACACATCAATCCGAATATCGCTATCCTGATGTTGTCTATGTATAAAGAAGATCAGTATGCTGTAAGGGCTTTAAAATCAGGGGCTGCGGGTTATTTATGTAAGCAGAGTGCTTCGTCAGAGTTGGTCAATGCGATACGTGTAGTGGCTAAGGGCAAAAAATACATCACCCCAGAGGTTGCAGAGATATTAGCTAATCAAGTGGGGATGGATACAGTTAAAGCTCCGCATGAGACGCTTTCAGACCGTGAATTTCAAACGCTTACCATGATTGCTTCAGGTTTTTCGGTGGGTGACATTGCTGAGAAGCTATCACTTTCTGTTAAAACGATCAGCATGTA
>CANNEG010000059.1:0-10165 GCA_947503455.1 Betaproteobacteria bacterium | reverse complement strand
GCCAACTAGCATTCGCCAAGCCATACTACAAGGCCAAACTGAGGAAACATTGCGTGGCCTTGCCATTGCGAATACCTTAAATACCGACTTGTATTTATTGGGCGCCACTCGCCAAATTACACCACGCTGGCAACTAGGTGCCGATGTGCAGTTGAGTAGAGTTTCAGGCAGCGATTCTACCGCAGCAGTTGCAGCAGCAACAAAGGCGCTTTTAGAGAATAATCCATTTATTGACCCGCTAACATTACAAAACCTTAGCAACTCATTTGCTGGTGGTAATACCTATACCTACCATGTTCAGGCAGTTGGGTTAGATACTTTATTTAAAAATGATACGTCAATTATTAGCGCCAGCATCACGACCGGCCCAACCAGTTTAGTGGAGTCAGTAGTTTTCACTAACATTATGGTACCGCGTGAAAATTGGCGCCTAGATAGCTCAATTAAGTTAACCAGAATAGATACAGATCCATCAACCATGCAGTATGTCGTTTCACCCACGATGCGTGCAAGTTATCGTCTAGGTACAAAAGCGACTTTAGAAGCAGAGATTGGTTTGGAAGTTGACAATAGGTCTGATGCAATTGATGGTCATAGTCGCACCTTCCGTGATTTCAGTTTCATCGGCTATCGTCTAGATATTTAATTCAATGTTAGAAATTAACCAACCATTAGACATCTTAAATTATTAAAAACATTGATATATTTTATAAGGCAAAAATTGCCTAGGAGCACTAAATATGCATTACGCAAAAATCACATCTACCTCACTGCTTATTACCGCTTTAACTTTAAGTGGCTGTGCCAGCATGACTAATCGCCAGAAAAATGAGGCTACTGGCGCTGCTGTTGGTGGCGTTGCAGGGCAGTACTAACAGGTGGAAGTGCCTTTGGCACGGTGGGCGGAGCAGCTATTGGAGGTATTATTGGCCACGGAGTGGACCAACTGACAACAAAGAAAAAATAAAAGTGATAGCCCTGTACACTTCATTGTCTGGTATCTTCCGACCCGAAGTATCAATCCTAAGTGTCTGCTACAGGAAGCTGAAATTGATTAATCAAATAGCTAGGGAAACAACTTACCTGGATTCAAAATATTATTCGGGTCAAAGGTAAGTTTTACCGCCTTCATCAAATTCATGGTCGTTTCATCAATCTCACGTGAGATAAAGGGACGTTTTGCCATACCCACACCATGCTCACCCGACAACGTGCCTTGCAATGACAACACTAGACTAAACACCTCATCTAAACACGCATAAGCGCGTTTCATCTCATCGGCATTGTCTGGGTTGACCAATAAATTGACATGAATATTCCCATTGCCTGCATGGCCAAAATTGACGTTTGAGATTTGATATTCGCTAGCTAACTCTTCTAGCCCAGTCAGTAATTCTGGCAAGTGAGATACTGGGACCGCAATATCTTCATTGATTTTTTTAGGGGCGATATCTTTGAGTAAAGGTGATAGCGCTTTACGTGCCGCCCACAGCGCTTTGGTATCTTCGGCCGCTTTAGCTTCAATTAACCCATCGACTTGGCAAGCCAATATAATGGCCTGAGTCGCTTCAATAATCTCCTGCTGGGCACCATCCACTTCTATCATCAAATACGCTCTTGCATTTTCTGGCAGTAAATTTTTATGGCGGCCACGAATAAGATTAAGCGCACCATTATCTAAAAACTCTAATGCACTTGGCGTATAGGGCTGCGCCATGATTGCTGCAATCGCCTTTGCACAGCTATAGGTATCTACAAACTCAGCAGTGATGCCGCCCGTGTGTTTGGGTAGTGGGGTGAGTTTAAGCGTAGCTTCAACTATGACCGCTAACGTCCCTTCAGAACCAACTAACAATCTAGTTAAATCGTAACCCACCACACCCTTACTGGTGTAACAGCCAGTTCTAATAATGTCGCCATTACCCGTCACGGCCTTTAACCCCAGCACATGATCACGCGCAACACCGTATTTAACGGCATGTGGCCCAGCGGCACAGGTAGCAAGATTGCCACCAACACTACAATAAGCCGCGCTAGAAGGGTCTGGCGGCCAAAAGAACCCTACACCTTTAATCGCATCTTGCAATTCTTGGTTCAGCACACCAGGCTCAATAATTGCCATGCGGTTGTCTGGATCAATACTAATGATTTTGTTCATGCGCTCTAGTGAGAGCGCCACACCGCCAGCTTCAGGCACGCTACCACCAGCGGTCCCCGTACCCCTGCCACGTGGCACCACAGGCACTTTATGCGCATGACAAAGCTTAATAGCCGCCTGCACTTCCTCTATATTGAGAGGGAAAACAACGGCAACGGGGGCGTGAAAAATACGGGAATTGTCATAGGCGTAGGCGTAGCAATCTACGGGGTCGGTATAGAGTCTATCCGTGGGGAAAATCTGCGCTAACTTGATAAGAAAATCAGTGGCGGCCATTCAATATACTTATCTTTTTTTGATGTAAAGGTCAGTAATTGTGCCCTCTTTCATCTCCGCTGCAAAGCAAACTGTTTCCGATAAAGTAGGGTGCGCGTGAATAGTCAACCCTAAATCATGAGCATCTGCACCCATTTCAATGGCTAATACTGCTTCTGCCAACAATTCACCTGCATTCACGCCAACAATACCCGCACCAATGAGCCGATGGCTGGCTTTATCAAATATCAGTTTAGTAGTGCCTTCAGTACGTGCTATAGAAATAGCACGGCCACTTGCAGCCCAAGGGAACGAGGCTTTTTCGTACTCAATCCCTTTGGCTTTAGCCTCAATTTCCGTCACGCCTGCCCAAGCAATTTCAGGATCGGTATATGCAACGGATGGAATGGCCATCGCTTGAAACTCAACTTTATGGCCGGCAATCACTTCTGCCGCGACCTTGCCTTCATGTGTGGCTTTATGCGCCAACATCGGTTGACCCACAATATCGCCAATCGCAAAAATATGCGCAACATTTGTACGCATCTGCTTATCTACATTAATAAAACCCCATTCATTGACCGCAACGCCGGCGTTCTCTACGCCTATATTTTTACCATTAGGTTTACGCCCAATAGAAACGAGTACGCGATCATATACTTGGCTTTGTTTAGGCGCACCTTCGCCTTCAAAACTGACATGAATACCATCTTTCTTGGCTTCCATTTTTGCCACTTTGGTCGAGAGCATAATGCTTTCGAAGCGTTTTTCTATACGTTTTTGTAATGGTCGTACTAAATCGCGATCACAACCCTGTACCAACCCATCCGTAAATTCAACAACGCTAACCTGAGTACCTAGCGCATCGTAGACTGTACCCATTTCCAAACCAATAATACCGCCACCTATGACTAGCATGCGTTTTGGAATATCTGCCAACGCTAATGCACCGGTAGAATCCATAATACGCTCGTCATCTGGCGCACCAGGAAACTTAGTCGCCTGAGAACCTGCAGCAATAATGGCATTATCAAATGAGACTGTCGTTATTTTTCCGTCTGCTGAAGTTACCGCAATTTGATTGGGGCCAGTAAACTTACCCAAGCCCTGCACCACAGTCACTGCACGTTGTTTTGCCATGGATGACAAGCCGGCTGTTAGTTTACCTACAACATCATTCGCTTTCCAATTGCGCAATTGCTCAAGGTCTACATTAGGGGCACTAAAAGTCACCCCATGATACGCGGTTTCTTCTGCCTCAGTAATAACCTTCGCAGTATGCAGCAAGGCTTTAGAAGGAATACATCCAACGTTAAGGCACACACCACCCAATGTTGAGTAGCGCTCAATTAAGACCACTTGCTTACCTAAATCTGCCGCACGAAAAGCAGCCGTATAACCACCAGGGCCTGAACCCAAGACCACGACTTCAGCATGTAAGTCAGATTGAGGAATTGTTTGGGAACTACTTGTAGTTGCCATTGGCGCACTTACAATAGGCGTCGTAGCTGCCGGCTCAGTAGTCACTGGTTGAACTGGTGCAGGCGTACTTTTAGGAGTATCGACAATAGCTTCAACCATCATCAACAAACTATCTTTGGCAACCTTGTCGCCCACTTTAACGATAACTGTTTTCACTGTGCCAGCAATAGGAGATGGGATATCCATGGACGCCTTGTCTGATTCCACTGTAATCAATGAATCTTCAAGCGCAATCACATCACCTACTTTGGCCAATACTTCAATCACATCTACGCTGTCAAAATTGCCAATATCTGGGACTAATACTTCCACTAAATTGCTCATGCTAACCCTTTGTTAAAACTTAAACGCACTTAATATGTCCGGCCGTTACTACCTGTTACTTTTGAGCTAGAGTAATAATCTACGCACATCACTTAGCATCATACGCATGTGACTAGTAAACCTGGCACCATCAGCACCATCAACTACACGGTGGTCATAAGAAAGTGACATTGGCAAAATTAAACGTGGTTCAAAAGTCTTAGTTTTAGCGTCATATACAGGTTGCATACTTGAGCGTGATACCCCAAGAATAGCTACTTCAGGGCAATTAATAATCGGCGTAAACATCGTACCCCCTATGCCGCCCAAACTAGAAATTGTGAAACAACCACCCTGCATCTCTTCTACTTTAAGTTTTCGCTCGCGAGCTTTGGTCGATAAATCAGCCAAATCCCGCGCAATATCCAATACATCTTTTTGTTGCACATCTTTGACGACAGGCACCACTAAACCATCCGGCGTATCGCAAGCAAAACCAACATTGAAATAGTTTTTCAAAATTAAACTATCCCCATCAGGTGACAGTGAGGCATTAAAATTTGGATATGCTTTAAGCGCATTGACTGAGGCTTTAATCAAGAAGGCCAACATCGTGAGTTTTACACCACGCTTTTCGGCATCTGCCTGCATGGATTTTCTAAAGTCTTCTAAATCAGTAATATCTGCCTCATCAAACTGAGTGACATGCGGTGCAGTCACCCAGTTACGGTGTAGATTAGCGCCAGAAAGTTTTTTAATGCGTGATAATGGTTTAGTTTCAATTTCACCAAACTTACTAAAATCTATCACTGGCATGGCTAATGTTGCCAAGCTCCCTAAGCCAGCACCCATATTTTCTGTGCGGGGTTTAGCCAACTCATTTTTAACATAGGATTGCACATCTTGTTGCAAAATACGATTTTTTGCCGCAGACCCTTTAACAAACGCTAAATTAACGCCTAACTCACGGGCAAATTTACGTACTGATGGACTCGCATGCGAAACCTTACCCGAATCCACTATAGCACTTTCACCCACTGGTACTGGTTGATGCGCCGGGGCAATTGTTTTTGGTGGCTCTGGCGCTGGACGAGTAGGTTGTGGAATTTCTCGCTCTGGAATAGCCTCTTTCACAACGGCTGATTTTTCTGTAGCAGCTGGCTTTTCCACCACTGATGGAGTCACAGCGTCACTTACATCCATCGTGATAATCAAACTGCCCTGAGCAACTTTATCACCCACTTTCATTTTGACTTCTTTTACCACACCTGAAAATGGTGAAGGGATGTCCATAGAAGCTTTATCAGACTCCACTGTAATCAATGAATCTTCTTTAGCGACAGAATCGCCTGCTTTTACTAAAACTTCAATGACATCCACACTATCAAAATTACCAATATCTGGGACGAGTATGTCTTGAATTGCCATGTGTGCGTGTCCTTAAACTGTCGTTGGGTTAGGCTTGTTAGCATCTAACTTGTATTTTTTGATTGCTTCACTGACTTTGCTTGCTGGTAATTTTCCTTCATCAGCGAGCGCTTTTAGCGTTGCAACAACAACATAATATCGATCCACCTCAAAGAAGCTACGAAGTGCTTCACGGCTATCAGATCGACCATAGCCATCCGTACCCAATGCTACAAATTTTCCTGGCACAAAACCTGCAATTTGCTCTGCAAAAGATTTCATATAATCTGTTGAAGCAATGGTAGGACCTTGCGCGCCTTTCATCACTTCTGCTACATAACTTAATCTTTGTGGCTTCTCAGGGTTTAGCATATTCCAACGTTCTGCATCTAAACCATCACGGCGCAATTCGTTAAAACTAGTCACGCTCCAAACATCTGCTGAAACACCCCAGTCTTTTTCGAGCAATTCAGCGGCAAATATTACCTCACGCAGAATTACACCACTACCCATCAACTGGACTTTTTCACCTTTAGCTTTCGATTTACTAAAGTTATAAATACCTTTCAGTATGCCCGCTTCAGAGCCTTTTGGCATTTCTGGATGCGTGTAGTTTTCATTCATCAAGGTGATGTAGTAATACACATCCTCTTGATTTTGCACCATACGACGCAGACCTTCTTGAATAATCACCGCCAACTCATAAGCAAAGGTTGGGTCGTAAGAAAGGCAATTAGGAATAGTGGCAGACATCAAATGACTATGTCCATCTTCATGCTGCAAACCTTCACCATTCAATGTCGTACGGCCTGCAGTAGCACCAAGTAAGAAACCGCGCGCGCGCGAGTCGCCGGCGGCCCAAGCTAAGTCACCAATGCGTTGGAAACCAAACATAGAATAGAAAATATAAAATGGAATCATTTGCACGCCTGTTACGCTATAAGACGTAGCAGCGGCCATCCAACTAGAGAATGAGCCAGCTTCGTTGATCCCTTCTTCTAATATTTGTCCATCTTTAGATTCTTTGTAATACATCACTTGATCAGAATCCATAGGCTCATACAACTGGCCTTGGCTGGCATAAATACCCAATTGGCGGAACATTCCCTCCATCCCAAAAGTACGTGCTTCATCTGGCACGATAGGTACAATAAATTTACCTAACTGCTTATCTCGTACCAACGTTGATAAAATGCGTACGAAAGCCATAGTGGTCGAAATTTCACGCTCACCGGTTGACACCAACATATTTTCAAAAGCAGATAATTCAGGCACAACAAGTTCATTACCTTTACGGCGACGTGCTGGCACGGATCCGCCCATAGCGACACGGCGTTCCGCCATATACTGCATTTCAGGGCTATCTGCTGCTGGCTTATAAAAGCTCAAACTCTCTACTTGTTCATCAGTAATTGGTAGATCAAAACGGTCTCTAAAAGCTTTGAGTGAAGTTAAATCCATACTCTTCTGCTGGTGAGTGGTATTTTGGCCTTCGCCAGCTTCGCCCATACCGTAACCTTTTACGGTTTTAGCTAAAATGACAGTTGGCTGACCTTTATGATTCACTGCTGAGTGATAAGCCGCATAAACTTTATGTGGGTCATGTCCACCACGGTTCAAGCGCCAAATATCTTGGTCGCTCATCGCCGCAACCATTTCTTTTAGCTCAGGATACTTACCGAAGAAGTGCTCACGTGTATATGCACCACCTTTAGCCTTAAAGTTTTGATATTCGCCATCCACGCATTCTTCCATGCGTTTTTTCAACAAACCATCTTTGTCCATGGCTAACAACGGATCCCAATAAGAACCCCAAATCACTTTCAATACGTTCCAGCCAGATCCACGGAAGTCAGATTCTAATTCTTGAATAATCTTGCCATTTCCGCGCACAGGCCCATCTAAACGTTGCAAATTACAGTTAATGACAAAGATTAAATTGTCTAATTTTTCACGACTTGCTAATGAAATAGCACCTAGTGATTCAGGCTCATCCATCTCGCCATCTCCACAGAATACCCATACCTTACGATCACTCGTATCGGCAATGCCACGATCGTGCAAATATTTAAGGAAGCGTGCTTGATAAATACCAGTAATAGGGCCTAAACCCATAGACACGGTTGGAAACTGCCAAAAATCTGGCATTAACCATGGATGTGGATAGCTAGGCAAGCCATTACCACCCACTTCTTGACGGAAATTATTCAATTGCTCTTCCGTAATACGACCTTCTAAAAAAGCACGCGCATAAACACCTGGGGAAGAATGCCCTTGGAAATAGACACAGTCACCGCCAAAATTCTCATTAGCTGCACGGAAAAAATAGTTAAAAGCGGTGTCGTATAAAGTCGCGGCAGATTGAAAGCTAGCAATATGCCCACCCACACCAGGTGATTTCTCATTAGCACGCAACACCGTCATAATTGCGTTCCATCGAACTAAAGCACGAATGCGACGCTCCATTTCAGGGTTGCCTGGCAAACGCTGCTGAAGATGGGTCGGTATTGTATTAACATAGGCAGTCGTAGCGTTGTATGGCAAATTACTACCTGAACGACGCGCTTTATCAATCATGGCCTCTAGTAAGAAATGGGCGCGCTCAGTTCCTTCGTTTTCAATAACAGCGGTAAGCGCATCTAACCACTCTTGCGTTTCTTGTGGGTCGGTTTCTGTCATGCCTTTACCCTGTGGTGTATTGTATTGATTCGTTGCCATGCGTGAGATATCTCCGTGTTGTTGTTGCTACGCGTATAATTTACACAAAGCGAACGTAACTAAACATGAATTAGTTTGCTCTATATTTAAAGCAATCATTAAGGTCTATTCAATCAAGACAATAGTGTGGCTTTTTTAGGCTTTTTGGTCAAGTTAAACCGTACGAGCAAAAGGTTATTTTTATTAGTTCTGCTATGTTTATATTACATATTATATAAGAGTTAAAGGAATTTAAATGTCGTTAAAATTAGTACAAAATGCAGCTATATGTACAGAAAAATCATTATCTTCAGAAAAACACGTACTTTTTATACTCACCGAAAAAGAAGAAAATGAACTGGCATTTGGTGAAATCTTACGCACAAAACTAAATCGCATTAATGGCGAATACAAAGACTTAAATAAGACCCCTTTAATTGCAGATTTACCTAATAATGGCGTGGCAAGTTTTGTTATTTTAAGCAGTGATCTGAACATGTTTCAACGTCATTCCTTGCTACGTAAAGCACTGAAACCTTTACTTGATGAACAACCAACTGAATTAGCGATATGCTTGTTTGGGGACGACGCTACCCGTGAGGCACATGCCTGTGCAGCATACTACGTAGCTACAGTTAATGTAACGGAGTTACCTAGTAGAAAAAAAGAAATTAAGTTCAAGCCATTGAAAAATATAAGTATTTATGGACACAAAGCAAGACATGACTATGACTATGTGAATGCACGCGTAGCTGGAAACACGCTATGTCGTCAGCTCACTATTACCCCACCCAATGAATTAACTCCCACTATTTACCGTGAAAAGATTGTTACGCTAGCAAAATTAAATGGCTGGGAACATGAAGAATTTGACATGCCTACGCTAAAGAAAATAGGGGCTGGTGCGTTCTATGCAGTTGGTCAAGGCAGTCATCCACAAGATGCGGCTATTGTGCATTTAACCTACACACACAACAACCCTAAGAAACATATTGCATTAGTTGGCAAAGGTATTTGTTTTGATACTGGCGGGCATAACATTAAGCCAGCTAAGTACATGCAGGGTATGCATGAAGATATGAACGGCTCAGCAGTAGCCTTAGGTATCTTATTAGCGGCAACACAACAACAGCTTGAAGTAAAAATAGATTGCTGGCTAGCGATTGCACAGAATCATATTGGGCCACAGGCCTACAAACAAAATGATGTAGTCACGGCACTTAATGGCACGACCATTGAGATTGTTCATACTGATGCTGAAGGCCGTATGGTACTTGCAGATACGCTAACATTAGCGAGTCGGAAAAAACCTGATGTTATTTTAGACTTTGCAACACTCACTGGCAGTATGATTTCAGCATTAGGTGATCGTATGAGCGGTGTAATCAGTAATCGCCCTGAACTGTCTTGTAAAGCTGTTGGCGCTGGCGTTATCGCTGGGGAGCGTATTGTGGCATTTCCCTACGATGAAGATTATGAGAGTGACTTGGATAGTGATATTGCAGATATCAAGCAATGTACGCTTGAAGGCGGCGCTGACCATATTCATGCGGCACGTTTTTTAGGAAGATTCATCGAAAATGACGTTGCTTGGCTACATACCGACTTATCTTCAGCGAACCGCAAGGGTGGTTTGGGCGCAGTGCAGAGTGATACTAATGGTTTTGGTGTAGGTTTTGGCTTAGAAATGATTAAAAGTTTGCTGGCATAATGTTCCCGCTGTAAAACTAAAAACCCCCACTACTTTCATAGAGGGGGTTTAGCAGACCATCTGACGACGGTACAAATAAATAGCTTGGCAGTGACCTACTTTCGCATGCAAAAAGCATACTATCATTGGCGCTGGTTCGTTTCACGGCCCTG
>CANNEG010000058.1:0-10306 GCA_947503455.1 Betaproteobacteria bacterium | reverse complement strand
GATGCAGATATTTGGAACCGCGTTGGCCATTTGGCCAGCACCGTAACTGATGATGAGTTGTTAAATTTACCCGCAGAAACTTTACTTACACGGCTATTTAACGAAGAGGATGTTCGTCTTTTTGAAGCAAGTGACACGCAATTTTACTGCAGTTGCACACGTGAGAGTGTAGCCAATATGTTGCGCATGCTAGGCAATGAAGAATTAACAGGTATTATTGCCGAGCGTGGCAACATTGAAGTGAACTGTGATTTTTGTAACGCACATTACGCATTTGATAAAGTCGATGCGACGCAGTTATTAATGACTGAAACACTCACCCCAAGCAATCCTAAAGTACATTAACTATTAGTTAGCTTGACGTTTACGCTCAAACAAGCACACCGCCGCTGCCGCACCTGCATTAAGTGACTCTACTGCACCCAGCTTAGTTTCTGCCATAGGGATAGTAATGCTTTTTGTCGTTGCTGCGATGGTCTGCTTACGTAGCCCAGCGCCCTCATTGCCAATCACAAAAGCTGTGGCTTGCGTTAAATCTTGCGCATACAAGGACTCACCTTGCATGGCAGTTGCATAACTATTGCCATTAAAATTCTCAAGCTCAGCAATTAAATCAGCACGCGCAGCTACTGGCAGTATAAATTGTGCGCCCTGTCCGCCACGTAGTGCCTTTGGCGACCAAGCATCGGTACAACTTGTACTTAAATAAACTACCTCAACACCAGCCGCAGCGGCAGTACGCAAGATGCTACCCAAATTACCCGGATCTTGAATATCTTCTAACATCAAGACAAAATTTGGAGACTCGGGCATGTTTATTTGCGGGATTTTCACTAAAGCAAGAATGCCTGTTGCACTCGCTACTGGCGTTAGTTCAGCAAACATCAGTGTTGGCAACATCATAGTAGAAACATGTTCTAGCGCTTGAATCAGGCCGGTGGCTTCAACACTACTTTGACCTTCAGGAATAATCACCATGGTAGGCTCACCAAATGCCGCTATATAGGCTTCTATCAGATGAACGCCATCAAGCAGAGTTTGCCCTTCGCTACGACGCTCACGAGCATTGTCCGCAAGTTTTTTTAGGTGTTTAAAAACTGGATTGTCACGAGAAACAATGTGCTTAAAAGACATGAGTATTATTTACCTTAAAACGCCCGTTTAAACAAAAACCGCCTGCCATGTTTGTTTACACAGCAAGCGGATATTCGGCATGGTCAGCCAATTGGCAGCTATGATTACTGTCTAAGCTTTAGATTTGCAGCAATTCGCAATCTCAAAGCATTTAGCTTAATAAAACCACCTGCATCTTTTTGGTCATAAGCACCTTTGTCATCTTCAAAAGTTGCAATAGTAGAATCAAACAATGAATTAGTTTTACTATCACGCCCAGTAACAATCACATTGCCTTTATAGAGCTTAACGCGGACCCAGCCATTCACTACCGTTTGTGTATGATCTATCAATGTTTGAATGGCAAGACGCTCTGGACTCCACCAATAACCGTTATAAATCATGCTGGCGTAACGTGGCATTAAATCATCTTTTAAGTGTGCCACTTCGCGGTCTAAGGTGATTGACTCAATAGCACGATGGGCTTTAAGCATAATCGTGCCGCCTGGTGTTTCATAGCAACCACGAGATTTCATACCCACATAACGATTTTCCACCAAATCTAAACGACCAATACCGTGTTTGCCACCAATTTTATTCAAATGTGCTAACAGCTCATGTGACTTCATCGCTTCGCCATTCAAGCTCACTGGGTCGCCATTCACATACTCAATATCTAAATATTCAGCAGCATCAGGTGCCTTTTCTGGGCTTACACTCCAACGCCACATTGATTCTTCAGCCTCAGCAGCTGGATCTTCCAAATGACGACCTTCGTATGAAATATGCAGCAAGTTAGCATCCATACTGTACGGACTACCACCTTGCTTATGCTTCATATCAACTGGTATGCCATGCGTTTCAGCATAAGTCATCAATTTTTCACGGCTTAATAAATCCCACTCGCGCCACGGTGCAATAATTTGAATATTCGGGTTTAAGGCATAAGCACCTAATTCAAAGCGCACTTGATCATTACCTTTACCTGTGGCGCCATGTGAAATAGCGTCGGCATTGGTTTCACGAGCAATTTCAATTAAGCGCTTAGCAATTAAAGGGCGTGCAATTGATGTGCCCAATAAGTATTCACCTTCATACACGGTATTGGCACGAAACATTGGGAATACGAAGTCACGCACGAACTCTTCACGTACATCATCGATATAAATTTCTTTTACCCCGGCAGCCTTAGCTTTAGCGCGTGCGGGTTCTAATTCTTCACCCTGACCTAAGTCAGCAGTAAAAGTAACAACTTCACATTGATATTCATCTTGTAGCCACTTCAGAATAACCGAAGTATCCAAGCCACCTGAATAGGCTAAAACAACCTTCTTAACTTCTTTTTTCCCACTTTTATTGACTGTACTCATTGCTTAAACTTTTCCTAATAGTAAATATTCCATTAATGCTTTTTGCACATGCAAACGATTCTCTGCCTCATCCCAAACGACTGACTGAGTGCCATCGATAACATCTGCCGACACTTCTTCACCACGATGCGCAGGCAAGCAATGCATAAAAAGTGCATCTTTAGCTGCAATACGCATCATGTCGCCATCAACTTGCCAGTCAGCAAAATCACGTAAACGCTCTTCATTTTCAGCTTCAAAACCCATGCTAGTCCATACGTCCGTGGTAACCAAGTGCGCGCCACGGGCAGCATCCATAGGGTCAGCAAATACTTCAAAATGATTGTTGCCATATAAGTTAGCGCGCTCAGGCTCAACTTCATAGCCCGGCGGCGTTGATACGTGCACATTAAAATCCAGCACCTCTGCGGCTTGCAGCCAAGTGTTACAGACGTTGTTGCTATCCCCTATCCAAGCGACCGTTTTACCTTGAATAGAACCGCGATGTTCAATATAGGTAAAAATATCTGCCAAAATTTGGCAAGGATGATATTCATTGGTTAAGCCGTTAATCACCGGCACACGGGAATTAGCGGCAAAGCGCTCAATAATTTCCTGCTCAAATGTACGAATCATCACCACATCACTCATACGTGAAATTACCTGTGCCGCATCTTCTACCGGCTCACCACGACCTAGCTGAGAGTCTCGCGTATTCAAATAAATGGCTGAACCACCGAGCTGCTGCATCCCCGCCTCAAAAGACAAGCGAGTACGTGTGCTAGCCTTTTCAAAAATCATGACCAAAGTACGGTCTTGTAATGGCCAATATTGTTGATAAGCCTTAAATTGGCTTTTAATGACTCGCGTTCGCTCAAACACATATTCGAGCTCTTCACGATTTAAGTCGTTAAATTGTAAAAAATGTTTTATTGCCATAATATTTACCGCATTAATTCCAATGACTTTCAGTATGAAATTTTAAGTTATTTGATTATATAGTGCTTATAACTAACTGTTTAAGAAAGTTTTAATTACCACAGCCAAACGTTGCACCAACTCTTTAGCTTCAGACTCATTCATCACAAGTGGCGGCAACAATCTCACCACATTATCTGCTGTCACGTTAATTAACAGTTTGGCCGATAATGCCATTTTCACCAAATCTCCACATGGGCGATCCAACTCAATACCTATCATTAAACCTGCATTACGCACAGTCGTCACGCCTGTGGTATTTTTAAACTCAGCTTCGAAGCCTAAACGAATTAAATCACCAATCTTTTCAGCGTTCTTACACAAGCCCTCTTGCTCAATTGCTTGCAAAGTAGCCAAGCCCGCCGCGCAAGCTAATGGATTGCCCCCAAAAGTTGAACCATGTTTACCATAAGTAAATACGTTCGCCGCAGCACCTCGGGCCACACAAGCCCCTATTGGCACACCTGAACCCAAGCCTTTGGCTAAACTCATCACATCTGGTTTAATATGGGTATGCTGGAATGCAAACCAAGTGCCTGTCCGACCTACGCCTGTTTGCACTTCATCTAGCATTAACAACCAGCCGTGTGCATCACAAATTTGTCGCAATGTTTCTAAATAGCCGCTTGCATCTTTAGGAATGTTAATTCCGCCCTCACCTTGCACCGGCTCAACCAAAATAGCCACCACATTAGAGTTACGTGAAGCGACTTGTTTAACCGCTTCAATATCATCATAAGGCACGCGAATAAAGCCACTAACCAAAGGCTCAAAGCCGGCTTGCACTTTACGATTTCCGGTGGCGGAAAGCGTCGCCATAGTACGACCATGAAATGATTTATCCATGACAATAATTTCAGGATTGCTAATACCTTTATTGTGGCCATACAGGCGCGCTAACTTAATGCTAGCTTCGTTTGCTTCGCAACCTGAGTTGCAAAAAAACACCTTATCCATGCCTGAAACTTCACACAATTTATCTGCTAAAGCCTCTTGCTCAGTAATATGATAGTAATTAGACACGTGAATAAGTTTAGCCGCTTGCTCGCCAATTGCTTTAACCAACTTAGGGTGCGCATGACCTAGGCTATTCACTGCCACGCCAGCAAGTGCATCCAAGTACTTTTCGCCAGCAGTATCCCAAAGCCAAACGCCTTCGCCTTTAGTGAAGGTAACGGGTTGCCGCATATAGGTGTTCATTAAGTGATCTGACATAACATTCTTTAACAAAATTTAATTCAATAATAATAAAAAACGGCGACTAATGCCGCCGTTTGAAACTTAATTTTCTAGATTTATCATGCAGCGCATGCCCACGATTACAATGACAGACAACTCATGAAAGGATTGCTAATTATTAATTATAATTATTAATCAAACAATATATGTGAGATTATCTGAAAACCCCTTATTTGGCAACCCTTACACTCGCCATAACATTTAACAAACAACACCTTATCGAATGAAATTAACGTTAAAAAACTTACCCTCTAATCTAGCCCACACCAACCTACCAAATTTAGGTAGCTTATGGATGCTAGTTGCCGCACTTGGGTTCGCCATCATGGGCGCACTGGTTAAGGTAGGTGCAGAAAAATTTAGCAGCAGTGAATTGGTGTTCTATAGATCCTTATTTGGCTTAATGGCTATTTACTTATATATTTTCAGTAAAAAATTACCGCTTGCCACCCCCGTTATATTTAAACAAATGTCACGCGCTTTGGTTGGCTTTGCCTCACTCGTACTATTTTTTTATTCAATTGCCCATTTGCCTTTAGCCACGGCTATTACACTTAACTACACATCCCCTTTATTTCTAGCCATATTCACGCCATTTTTACTCCACGAAAAGCCAACGAAGATCTTATTTATCGGATTAATTGTTGGCTTTATCGGCGTAAGTCTACTGCTTAAGCCCACCATCAATAGCGCTAATTGGTTGGCTGGCAGCCTTGGCTTGCTCTCTGGCTTTGGCGCCGCATTGGCTTATGTACATGTCAAACAACTAGGAAAAGTGAATGAACCAGACTGGCGTACCGTATTCTATTTCACTCTAATTTCAACGATTGGCGCAGGCCTGTGGATGATACTTGCACCACAGAGCAATATCTCCAGCACTTTTGGTAACATTCAGTTTGGTGGCTTTCATGCAATCAGCTGGCAAGATCTACCCGTTTTACTAGGCTTAGGACTTTCTGCCACCATTGCACAACTAGCCATGACACGGGCCTATCGCACTGGTGATACGCTAGTGGTGGCAAGCTTAGCTTACGTTACGGTTGTAATAGCAAGCGCATTGGGTGTGATATGGTGGCATGAACATTTAAGTCTAGATGACTACATCGCGATTAGCTTGATTATCTTGAGTGGCATCATTAGTCTGCGTAGCACCCAACCATCAACCGAAGTCTAGCGTTAGTTAATAGAAGAAGAATTCACTATTTTTTAGTGGCGATGACAATCTGAAAGTTGCTAAAGAAAATATTGAATCAAGCAATAGTTTCAAATGTATTTAGCCGCCAGTAAGTGCAATTAAACGACCGTCCATCTTGGGTCGGAAAGAGACATTTTCATCAAAAAGATTACCTCATATTTACTTAACGATAAAGTGCTCGCGGTAATACTTTAATTCATCAATAGACTCATAAATATCAGCCAGCGCCTCATGTTTGCTGGCTTTTTTAAAGCCGGTATAAATCTCAGGCTTCCAACGGCGCGCTAGTTCTTTAAATACGCTGACATCTAAATTTCGATAGTGAAAATATTTCTCTAAATCTTGCATATAGCGCGCCATAAAGCGTCGATCTTGGCAAATTGAATTGCCACACATAGGTGATTTACCTGCTGGTACAAATTCTTTTAAGAATGCTAGCATTTGTAGCGTTGCTTCTGCCTCGTCTAATTTTGAATTTTTTACCTTCTGAATTAAGCCTGAACGGCCATGTGCGCCCTTATTCCAAGCATCCATACCATCTAATACTGCATCACTTTGATGAATCACAAACACCGGTGATTCGCCCAATACATTTAATTCAGCATCTGTGACCACCACGGCAAGCTCTAAAATACGGTCAGTGTCTGGTAATAAGCCGCTCATTTCCATATCAAGCCAAATTAAATTATTTTGGTTGGTGCTACTACTAGATTCTGCCATCATGATTTCCATTAAAATTAATCGTTATAAACAAACTTAGTGAACCAACGTCGAAGAAATGCTTCACAATGTGTACATATTAACCGAACTTGATAAATCATGTCTTTTACACTTACTTTTGTTAGCTTACTTATTGCCTCTACTTTAATTCGCCTATGGCTTGGCAGCAGGCACATTACTTACGTTCAAGCGCACCGCAACTTAGTACCAGCAGCCTTTAGCGACAATATTACTTTAGATGCGCATCAAAAAGCGGCGGACTATACTTCAGCAAAAACTAAATTAGCGCTCACTGAAGCCGTAACTCAAGCGCTGTTTCTAGCAGCATTAACATTAGGCGGAGGCCTGCAATTAATTGATGACAGCTGGCGTACTGTATTAGCCAATCAAGAAATTGTCCGTGGCGCACTGGTTATCTGTAGCGCTATGTTAATTGGTGGCTTGATTGATTTGCCTTTTGAATATTACAAAACATTTGTAGTGGATGAGCAATTCGGCTTTAACAAAATGACGCCAGCAATGTTTGTGAACGACCTCTTTAAGCACAGCCTAGTAGGCCTTGCATTAGGCGGGCCAATATTACTGGTTGCCTTATGGTTAATGCAAGGTGCTGGTGACTTTTGGTGGCTCTACTTGTGGCTAATATGGAGTGCCTTTAATCTCATTATGTTGGCGGTATATCCAACCTTTATTGCCCCTTTATTCAATAAGTTCACCCCTTTAAAAGATGAGAACCTAAAAGAACGCATTGAAATATTACTGACAAAATGTGGCTTTAAATCACAAGGCTTGTTTGTCATGGATGGTTCTTCGCGTAGCAGCCACGGCAACGCTTATTTTACGGGCTTTGGCGCCTCAAAACGTGTGGTATTTTTTGACACCTTACTTGAACGTTTAAATGCCGATGAAATTGAATCCGTACTCGCCCACGAACTGGGACACTTTAAGCATAGGCACGTCATTAAACGTATTGCTATGATGTTTTTTGTGAGCTTTTTAGGCTTAGCGCTACTTGGCTGGCTGATGAACCAACCCTGGTTTTACACCGACCTTGGTATTAACCAAGCGAGCAACTATATGGCTTTAATGCTATTCATGCTGGTCTCGCCAGTATTTTTGTTCTTACTACGTCCGATAATGGCCAGTTATTCTCGTAAAAATGAATTTGAAGCCGATGATTATGCAGCCAAACACGCTAGCGCCAAACACTTAGTGAAGGCCTTGGTTAAGCTCTACCGAGATAACGCTTCTACGCTCACGCCAGACCCGTTGCATTCAGTATTTTATGACTCACATCCACCAGCGAGTATTAGAATTTCTAAATTGTCAGCGTATACTAGTTAGCTAAGTACCCAGCCATTAAACCCATACCTATGAAAATACTATTGTTAGTCTTGCTATTATTAAGCCACAACGCCTTTGCTGAACCTTATGCAAAAGCTGACGCCGTGGCTGGTAAAACACTAATAGAAAAAAATTGTATTAGTTGCCATGCTAGTAGCTATGGTGGCGATGGCTCAGCTATTTACACGCGAGAATTTCATAAGGTCAACACCTCTAAAGGCTTAGTGGCGCAAGTACGTAATTGCAATACCATGCTAGGCCTTAAATGGTTTGAAGATGAAGAATTAAACGCCGCTAAATACCTCAATAATACTTACTATAAATTTGCCGAATAATTTGCCTATAACCCCGCCCTTTCTTGCATCGCTACAAGGCACTGTTGTAGCGGCTTATGGTAAACGATTCCAAGTTGAGCTACCCGATAAAAAACGGATTAGCTGCGTTACACGTGGTAAAAAAACCGATTTAGCTTGCGGTGACGTGGTGACCATAGAGCTCACCGATAAACATGAAGGTGTGATTGAAGCCACACTAACCCGCAAGACCTTGCTCTACCGTAGCAACGCTTTTAAAAGCAAAATATTGGCAGCTAACGTCACGCAAATTATTATCGTGTTAGCTACTCAGCCAAGCTTTTATGAGGCTTTACTCAATCGCTGTCTCATTGCAGCAGAAGCGGCTAATATTAAACCGCTTATCGTACTCAATAAATGTGATTTAACTGATAGTAACGAGGCAAAACAAAAGCTGGCGCTCTACACTTCACTGGGCTACCAAGTAATAACGCTTTCAGCAAAAGAAGATATTTCAGCGCTTAAGCCTTACTTACAGGGTGAAGCTAGCATTTTAGTAGGTCAGTCAGGCATGGGCAAATCAACCATCATCAATGCACTACTACCTAATGAAGACGTGCGTACGCGTGAAGTAAGTCATACATTAGACAGCGGCAAACACACCACCACCGCGGCACATTTATATCACATTGATGAACATAGCCAGTTAATCGATTCCCCTGGCCTACAAGAATTCGGCCTACATCATCTCAGCACCGATGAACTAGAGCATGCCTTTATTGAATTTAGACCATTTTTAGGTAAATGTAGATTTAATAATTGCAAACACTTGCAAGAACCAGACTGCGCGATTAAAGATGCAGTGTCTAGCGGCCAAGTAACGTCTGAAAGATTGGCAATTTATCAAATGCTGCGCACAGAAATATCTCATTAGCGCACCCTACATAAGCAACTAAAAAATATACTGACTTGGCGTATAATCGCTCTATATCATTACTTTAAGCTAGCCTCATGCAGATTACCACCCGCCTAGAATTTGATGCTGGACACCGCATCCCAAGTCATAAAAGTCAATGTAAGAACCTACATGGACATCGCTATGCGATTGAAATCACACTGTCTGGCGACATCATAACGCGTGCAGATGCCTCAGAAAATGGCATGGTGATGGATTTCTCCGACGTTAAATCTATTGCTAAAACGGCCGTGGTTGACGTATGGGACCATGCATTTTTGGTGTATCAACATGATTTGGAAGTATTGAATTTTTTAAATACGTTAGCCAACCACAAAACTGTGGTATTCCCTACCGTACCCACCGCTGAGAATATGGCCAATGAGGCGTTTAAGATTCTTAAAAGCAAATACCAAGATACTTATGGCACACACTTAAAACTAGAAAAAGTGCGCTTATATGAAACACCTAACAACTGGGCAGATGCACTAAGTTAAGCCTTAAGTAGCCATTAGGCTAGTTCTTCACCACGTTCCGCATATTGTTTTTGTACCCAATGACGATATTCACCACTGGTGACATTGTTTACCCAATCTTGATTTTCTAGATACCAATTCACCGTTTTTTCAATACCAGATTCAAAGGTTTCTTTTGGCTTCCAGCCTAGTTGCTTTGCAATTTTGCTCGCATCAATCGCATAGCGCTGGTCATGTCCTAACCTATCTTCAACAAAAGCAATTTGATCAGCGTAAGACTTGCCATCTGCACGTGGTTTTTTTACATCCAGCATTCTACAAAGCGTTTTCACCACTTCAATATTAGGCTTCTCGTTCCAACCACCTACGTTATACACCTCGCCTATTTGCCCTGCTTCCAATACCCTTCTGATTGCAGCACAATGGTCCGTCACATACAACCAATCACGAATCTGATGTCCTGTTCCATAAATGGGTAAATCCTTACCCGCAAGGGCATTATGAATGACCAATGGTATTAATTTTTCAGGAAAATGATGTGGTCCATAATTGTTAGAACAATTAGTGGTCAGGGTAGGTAGACCATAGGTGTGGTGATAAGCACGCACTAGATGGTCTGAAGCGGCCTTAGAAGCAGAATATGG
>CANNEG010000057.1:0-10442 GCA_947503455.1 Betaproteobacteria bacterium | reverse complement strand
AGATGCACAAGCCATGAGCAATCTAAATAGCTTAAATCGTGAATATAGCCTGTATGACATTGCGATTATGACCCGTGCTGGCGCGGCAAAACTAATCGGGCTAAATGACCGTGGCCATTTGGGTGTTGGCGCAGGGGCTGACATCACGGTATATACTGACCAAGCTGACCGCGAAGCCATGTTTACCAGACCTGACTATGTATTTAAAGATGGAGAACTGGTTGTTAAAGATGGCAAGGTCGTAAAAGTAGTTTGGGGCGCCACGCATACAACTAAGCCATCTTTTGATATTGGCGTAGAAAAAGATCTAAAAGATTATTTCAATCAATACCACACGATGCAATTAGATAACTTTAAGATTAATAATGAAGAAATAAGCGGTGACGGTCGTGGTAGCATCATCGTTCATCAAAACAAGCAATCTTCACACTGAAAACAGGAGAGTCATAATGAGCAGATTATATGGTGAACAACACCGCGTTATTCAAGATGCTTTTGGCACTAGAGGCATGGCTGATCGTGTAGAGGAGCTTGTATGTCGCACCGAGTTTGATGAAGGCGCTAAAGGTTTTATTGAAAGTGTCGGCATGTTCTTTTTATCCTCCATTGATCACCAAGGACGCCCTACTGTTTCATACAAAGGTGGCAATGCCGGCTTTGTAAAAGTACTAGATAGTACGACACTGATATTTCCTAGCTACGATGGCAATGGCATGTTTTTCTCTATGGGTAACATCAGCACCAACCCAAATGTAGGCATCCTTTTTATCTCATTTGAAACACCTAACCGATTACGTGTGCAAGGCAGCGCAAGCATTTCAAAAGACCCCACATTATTAGCACATTACAAAGAAGCTGACTTTGTAGTGACCGTTAAACTATCTGAATTTTGGCAAAATTGCCCTCGCTATATCCCAAAATATGAAAAAGTCCGTGATTCACGCTATGTGCCCCGTGAACATTGCGAAACGCCTTTAGCAGGGTGGAAGCAAGTAGATTTAGTACAAGACATTTTGCTTGAAGCCGATGCTAAAAAGGCGCAAGAAATAGGTATTATCCCCATTGAAGCATGGGTGGATAAGATTATTTCAGGTGATGAAACGGCTTAGGTTAGTAACGATTAATTCTATGTTAATTAACGGCGTACAAATTGACGACACATTTGCAGAAGCATTTAATATGCGTGGCACGCGCGTCATCATCACGGCACAAAACTTAAAATGGGCCTATCACGCCGCCAATGCCATGACTGGATTTGCCACATCAGTGATTGGCTGTGGCGTAGAAGCAGGCATTGAACGAGAATTAACTGTCGAAGAAACACCAGATGGTAGAGCAGGCATTAGTATTTTAATGTTTGCTATGGGCAGCAAAGTACTCATGCAACAACTCGAAACACGCATGGGGCAATGCATACTCACCTGCCCTACCGCCGCAGCATTTGCAGGCATTGCCAGTGAAGATCATATTAACTTAGGCAAAAATTTACGCTTCTTTGGTGATGGCTACCAAACCTCTAAGCTCATTGCCAACAAACGTTACTGGCGTATTCCAGTCATGGATGGCGAATTTTTATGTGAAGAAACGACCGGCATGGTACGCGCTATTGGGGGCGGTAATTTTTTAATTTTAGCCACCTCACAACCGTCGGCATTAGCCGCTGCTGAAGTCGCTATTGATGCCATGAAAAAAATTCCTAACGTTATCATGCCTTTCCCTGGCGGCGTGGTGCGCTCTGGCTCTAAAGTCGGCAGTCGCTATAAAACGATGTTTGCCTCAACCAATGACGCCTTTTGCCCCACCTTAAAAGGCCTCACCAATACCGAACTTTCACCTGAGATTGAAAGCGTCATGGAAATTGTGATTGATGGCATCAGCTTTGCCGATATCGCAAAAGCCATGCAAGTGGGCATAGAAGCCATTTGCAACCTTGGCGCAGTAAGTGGTGTAAAACGGATTTCTGCCGGCAATTATGGTGGGAAATTAGGTCCACATCATTTTAAATTGCATGAAATTATGCTGGGAAATGTTTGATGAGCGCGCTGACTTTCACCTTACAAAAAGCGCTACAGTTTTCTATTAATTGCTCAGCCCTTACCCCAAATTATCTATCCAATAAATCAGTTTCAGAAATCGCCAGCTTACTGATTCACTACGGTAAAAATCAATTACGCGTAGATGAACTATTTAACATTAGCGGTCATGATACGCATAATATCCACTTCAAAAATGCCAGCCATCAGCTTGACTACCTAGGTGCCAATATGTCATCTGGTCACATTCATATTGAGGGCGATGCTGGCGCTTATTTAGGCTTTGGTTTAAAACAAGGTGTTATTCATTGTCTTGGCAGTACCTTAGCTTTTGCCGCATGCAATATGCAAAATGGCTTAATAACAATTGAAGGTAATACTGGCGATTTCTTAGGAGGCGCGTCAGCGGGCCTTAGAAAAGGGATGAGCGGCGGCACTGTTGTGGTAAAAGGCAACGCTGGCGACCGCGTAGGCGATCAGATGCGCCGTGGACTCATACTTATTGAAGGTAACGCTGGTGATTATTGCGCTAGTCGCATGATTGCCGGCACCATAGGCATATTGGGCAATGTAGGAAATTACACGGGATTTAATATGAAGCGCGGCACATTATTATTAACTAAAATACCGCAACTTCACGCCACGATGCAAGATTGCGGCACGCATACCCTGCCATTTCTCAGTTTAATGTTCAAATATTTTGCAACTTTTGAAACGAAATTTTCCAGCTTTTCCGCACTACGCGCACAACGTTTTGTAGGCGATAGCGCTTGCAATGGTTATGGTGAAATACTGGTTATTTCGCCAGACTTAACCTCTTAAGTTAACCCGTCAAAGATCACTTAAACTTTTAACATGCGTCATTACACTCCGCCCCAAAGCATGTAAAGAGTAGCCGCCTTCTAGTGCTGAGACTATACGGCCATTGGCATGTCGCTTAGCAACAGCCTTGAGTATTTCAGTCACCCAAAAATAGTCGTTTTCACGTAAAGCCAAACCACCCATATCGTCTTCCCAATGGCCATCAAATCCTGCGGAAATAAATATCATTTGTGGCGCAAAGCTATCTAGCGCGGGTAACCATTGTTCGGTTACCGCAAGACGAAACTGTTCACCTGTGCTACCAGAGGCTAGCGGTGCATTAATAATATGGTCGTTGCCAGAATCGGCGCCACAATAGGGATAATAAGGATGCTGAAAAGTTGAACACATCATTACGCGCGGGTCATCATGAAAAATATCTTCCGTACCGTCACCATGATGAACATCAAAATCTACAATCGCAACACGCTCTAAACCGTAGTGATCAAGCGCATGGGCAGCGGCCACTGCCACATTATTAAAAATGCAAAAACCCGAAGCCCCTGCCCTTTTTGCATGGTGCCCTGGCGGCCGAATATTACAAAAAACATTATTTGTATTTCCACCCATTACTAAATCAACAGCATGCACCACAGCACCCGCTGCATATAAAGCTGCATCTAGTGTATATGGGTTCATATAGGTATCTCCATCAAGGTCAATAAGACCTGATTCCGGAGATTGGTTAAACACCCATTCAATGTAATCACTGCAATGTACGCGCGCAAGCTGTTCCCTATTGGCTTTAGGGGCATCATGGTGGCTTAAGTGATCAAATAAACCAGAAGCAATGAGCTGATCTTTTACCGCATAAATACGGGCAGGACATTCAGGATGGTCCGGTCCCATATCATGTTTAAGAAACTCTAAATGCGTGATGTAAGCGGTGTGCATTTGGCCAGTTTATAATGCTTTATGCACGTTTTTGATATTGCTGTCTTCTGGATTAGTTGTCACCACAAAGCCTAAGCGCTTCATCAGTTTCAACATATTAGCGTTATTTTTTAGCACCTCGCCTTCAATTCTTTTCAATCCCTTTGTTCGCGCAATGTCCATCAACGCTAACATCAATTTCTGACCAAGCCCGGTACCTCGCATGGTGTCAGCCACAACTAAAGCGAACTCACAGCTTTCACCATCAGGGTTAATCGCATAACGTGCGACACCTAATTCAATTGCCTTGTCTTGCGCTTCATTCACAGCAATGAGCGCCATTTCCCGACTATAGTCAATTTGCGTAAAGCGCACTAGCGTTAATACACTCAATTCCTCAACGCTCTTCATAAATCGGAAGTAGCGCGACTCATCCGATAAGTTTTTTACAAACTCTTTCACTAACCAAACATCTTCAGGTTGTATTGGGCGAATCACCACGTTAGCGCCATCAGCCAACTGCCAATTACTCACCAAATGAGATGGATATGGGTAAATTGCCATATGTGCATAAGGATCAGTACTAGGGGGACGCGTCCCCAGCACTATTCTGGCATCTGCTGCTAATACGCCATTTTCATCTAATATCAATGGATTGATATCCATTTCCATCAACATCGGCAACTCACATACCATTTCAGAAACTCGTAGTAGCACACTTTCCAAAGCCTCCATATTTGCTGCAGGCATATTCCGAAAAGCCCCTAACATTTTGACAATCTGAGTGCCTTTAATCAAATCTTTAGCCAAAAATGTATTCAGTGGCGGTAGTGCTACCGACTTATCATCCACAATCTCTACAGTTGTGCCCCCTGCACCAAATGTGATGATAGGGCCAAACACTTCGTCATTGACAACACCTATCATCAGCTCTCGTCCATTGGGCTTCACTATCATGGGTTGTATTGAGATGCCGTTAACATAGGCTTCAGGCCGATTAATCTTCACACTCTCAACTATTTCATGATAGGCTGCACGCACTTCTAGCGCATTGACTAGATTAAGCTTAACGCCACCCACATCAGATTTATGTGTAATATCAGGTGAGTTAATTTTCATGGCGACGGGGAAACCCAATTGCTGTGCAATCAATAAAGCCTCATTAGGTGAGCGTGCCACCATGGTTTGTGCCACCGGAATATGAAACGCCGATAACAATGCCTTAGATTCCATTTCACCTAATATTTTTCGCTTTTCCAGCAATGCACCTTCAATAATCATACGAGCACTTTCAATATCCGGCTCAATATGATGTGATAGCGAGCCTGGAACTTGCATTAAAAGTTTTTGATTGTCATGGTAAGCAGATAGATAAGAAAACACTTCTACGGCCGACTCTGGCGTGCTAAAGCTAGGCTTTTTAGCATGATTAAATAAAATTCTAGATTCCTCGACTTGTTCGCCACCCATCCAAGACGTAAGCAAAGGCTTGTTATATTGATTAGAAAGTTCAATGACTGCTTCTGCCACCTCCAATGGTTTAGTCATCGCTTGTGGCGTCAATATTGTCAGAACCCCATCCACATTAAGGTCTTCTAAACAAGCCTTAACTGCATGCTGGTAGCGATCAACTTGAGCATCGCCGATAATATCGACAGGGTTGCCATGCGACCAATTTGGAGGTAACACCTCATTCAGTTTTTTAATCGTCTTATCAGACAATGTCGCCATTACCAAGCCTAAATCAATGGCACAGTCCGTTGCCATCACCCCTGGTCCGCCACCATTGGTCACAATCGCCAACCGCTTACCCGTCGGAACAAACCCATACGAAAGTACTTTGGCTGCAGAAAATAATTGTGTCACGGTCCGCACACGTACAACACCAGCACGCCGTAATGCTGCATCAAATGCATCATCAGAACCTACAATTGCTGCAGTATGTGATACTGCAGCTTTAGAAGCAGCCGCATGGCGCCCAACCTTAATCAATACCACTGGTTTAATACGAGCTGCCGCACGAATGGCACTCATGAAACTTCTAGCATCATGAATACCCTCTATGTATAAAAGTATGCTTTGCGTTTTTGTATCGGAGATTAAATAATCAAGTATCTCACCAAAATCCACATCCAAAGCGGCACCCATAGAAATGACGCTAGAAAACCCCACGTCATTAGATTTAGCCCAATCTAAAATTGCGGTACACAAGGCGCCGGATTGTGAAATAAAAGCAATATTGCCGGCAATCGCACTGCCTTTATTGAAAGTGGCATTAAGCCCTATGTCAGGACGCATCACACCAAGACAGTTGGGGCCAATGAGTCGAATACCATAACGCTGTGCAATTCCCAGAATCTCATGCTCTAAGGCTTTACCTGTGGCACCTGTTTCACCAAAGCCTGCAGTAATAATCACGGCAGCCTTAACATGATGCTGACCACACGCCTCAATAATATCCAGCACCGACTCTGGCGGTGTGGCAATGACCGCCAAGTCTACCGGGCCCGTAATTTCTGAGATGGTACTGTACGCTTTACAACCTTGCACCTCTGAATGCGTGACATTGATAGGATACAACGCCCCTTTAAAACCACTTTGCAGCATGTTTTGAAACACAATCTGCCCCACCGAATCAATATGGTCACTCGCCCCAAATACTGCTACAGAGGATGGTGCAAACAATGGTTTAAGGCGGTGCTGGCTCATAATTTTCTGTGTTTTCGTTTAAATAATAATGACTATACTAGCGCATCGACATCTATTTATTAATGAATTTTTTATTAAAGTCTTATATAAGACATAAGATATAGTATATTAACTGAATTAACAATAATAATGCTGATAATTCACAGCTTAATTAAGTAAGTAATATTCAATGAGGGTGTTAGTTCGATGAAATATTTTAAAGAATACTGCAATATGTAGTTGACATGTATTACTTTTGTAATACAATAAACATACTTTAGAACATTAATTGGAACAATAATGGCACTTAAACCTATTACTATCAGGCTAGATGAAGAAGAATACGAGAAGCTAAAAGCCCATTTAGAAGCCTTTGGCGACCCTGACATTAATGTCGCTTACGTAGTTCGCTCGTATATTCGCGATCTCAATCGTTCGTTGCCATTCATGCTAACTTCAGGCTGGGATTTGAAAAATTACTTCGGTATGTTGGGTTCTTGGCTAAAACAATTTGGCGCTATGAAAGATGCTGACATGTTTAAGATGATGAGTAACCCTTGGCAAATATGGTCCCCAACTGGCACGCAGTCATCAACTGATGACAAGAGCACAGATAACGTAGCGCCGAATTAAAAAGGAAGCTTAAGTATGATGACAGAACAACAAATGAAAATGATGATGGAAATGTTTTCCAATCCTATGTTCAAGCAAGGCGCTAATGAGTTTATTAAAATCGCCCAACAACAGGGACTAGAAGCTGCCAATAAATTTTGGGGGCTCTCTCCTGAAAGCCAAGCCTTCCCTGGCGTAGATAAAATGATGGAACGTATGGCAGATTTTTATCAAACCTTAGGCTTTGTACCACAAGCCAAATATGAGAGCTTACTTAAAGATTATGCTGCACTGAAAGCAGAAAACCAACTATTAACTGACACACTACGAGATTTACAACAACGCTTTATCGCAGAAAATAGCGCTAAAGCACAACAAGCATGGCAAGAGGTTGTCGATAAGCAACTTGAAATGAGTCGTGAAGTAACTAAGAGTTTTTTTGATGTACTAAAGCAATCTTCACCTACTAAGGGTGAGTAATTTTTTAACTTTGAAGGGGACTAAAATGATGGACAAACAACTAGAGTATTTTGACGTTTTAACTAGCACACAGAAACAAGTGTTTAACAATTTACTAAGTGCGCAAAAAGATTTACGCGTACAGTGGATGGATGCTATTGGTAAAACACATGCTGCCTTTACTAGCATTCCTGGCTTACCAGAAACACCACAAACTAAAGAAGCGCTTAATCAATTTAACACGTGGTTCAGCACAGTAGCAAGCAACTCACAAAGTGCAACTGAAGAAGCCCTTAAAGTGCAAGAAAATTGCATTAGCGCTTATGAAAAACAATTAGAAATTAGTCGTGAAGTATTAAAAAGCTTCATCGATATTGCTAATCCTGTTAAAGCAAAAGCTAAATAAGTGTTACTTAGTTTAACTTTCTAAGCGTCGGTAGCCGATCGGTGATCGACGCTAGTTCTACCTAAACAGCAAGCGCCTAGGTTACTAGGTGAGATGAAAAAGGAATGATAGTGGAAATCCCAAATGATTACATTGATAGCTGGATGAAAACACAACAACAAGCTTTTGCTACATTGCGCGACCAAGCGCTTCAAATGCAGTCGTATTTCCAAAATAACAGCGCCGCAACTGACAACCCATTCACGAATTGGACTAAAGCATCGTTTCAATCATTTCCTATGGGCGCAGATGCCGATTTAACCAAAGATATCTTCAGTAAAACGCTCTATGGCAATGACGCCATGCAAAAACTTTATGAGCTTTGGCAGCCAATGCTAAACGCCATGCGTGACAAAAGCATCAACCCGAACAATTATAGCGATTTAACCGACCCGGCTAAGATTAAGCAAGTAATCGACAAATTATTTAATTTTGATTTAGATGCGATGACGCAACTGCAAAAGCAAACTGCGCAATACACCAATCTTTATCAACAATTTGGTAAACCTTGGACCGATGCAGCTAAAAATCAGTCTAGCAACTTTATGCAAGGCAACTTCACGCAAGCTGACATGCAGCCAGAAGCCTTGATGGTACAAATGAAAGCGATGTATGGCATGTTTGAAAATGCAACTGGCAAACTATTTAGCGCGCCCGCTGTAGGCAAAGACCGCGAAAAAATGGAGTTGCTATCTAAATGTGCGAAAGCCATGTCATCTTTCGCTGCGAATAATATTGAATATCAGCAAATGATGCAATCCACTGGTCAAGAAGCCATGCAAGAAGTCGTTAAAGAACTTGCTAAGAAGGTTGAAGCAGGTGAGAAATTTGAGAAATTTGATGAATTTTTTGCTTTATGGATCGATACCAACGAAAAAACATTTTATAAACTATTCCAAACCAAAGCGTTTTCACAGAAGCGCAATGCGTTAACGGATGCAGGCTTTAATGCACGTAAGCTATATAACGAAATCATTGAAAGAGAACTAGTCGAATTGCCTATTGCTCGTCGATCTGAGATGGATGAGGTGTACAAAATAGTCTACGATCTACGTAAGCAAATTAAAGGTCTGGAATCACAAATTCAAGCATTGAAAAATAAGGATCAACAGTCATGAATAACCCGTTCTCAAGCTTGGATGCCAAATCCTTGATGAAACATTTGGGTGAGCTTAATAGCAAACTTATGAAAGGCACTGAACTACTCACAGACATCAGCGAAGTGGACGTTGGTACCGCACCAAAGCAATTGATATACGAAGAAGATAAGCTCAAGCTCTATCATTACAAACCCACCAAAGAAAAAGCCTGTGGTGTGCCAGTACTGGTGGTATACGCTTTGGTTAATCGTCCTTATATGCTGGACATTCAGCCTGACCGTAGTTTTATCCGCAACCTACTAGAACTAGGCCTAGATGTTTACATTATTGACTGGGGTTATCCAACGCAAGCCGACAGATATCTCAATATGGATGACTACATTAATGGTTATATTAATAACTGCGTAGATGCTGTAAGAAAAAATGCTAAGAGCGAAAAAGTCAGCCTGATGGGCGTTTGTCAGGGCGGTACTTTTTCTGCAATCTACGCTGCGCTACACCCAGAGAAAGTACAGAACCTGATTACACTGGTTGCACCATTTGACTTCTCCACCAACGACGGTCTGCTGTTCAATTGGTCTAAAACCATGGATGTAGATGCATTAGTAGATGCCTACGGTGTAGTGCCAGGCAATATTCTTAACGACGGCTTTCTCATGCTCATGCCATTCAATCTCAACATAAAAAAATATGTTGATATGCTGCATGTCATGGAAGATAAAGAAAAATTACTAAGCTTTTTGCGTATGGAAAAGTGGATTTTTGATAGCCCAGGTCAAGCAGGTGAATGTCTGCGCCAATTTGTTAAAGACTGTTACCAAGGCAATAAATTAGTCAAAGGCAAGCTAAAACTTGGCGGAAAATCTGTTGATTTAGGCAAAATTACCATGCCTATATTAAACATATATGCATCAGCTGATCACTTAGTTCCCCCTGCTGCCACTAAACCATTTAATGATTTAGTGGGATCGACAGATAAAACTTTGTACGAATTTAAGGGCGGTCATATTGGCGTATTCGTTGGCTCACGTTCACAAAAAGAATTGGCTCCAGCCATTTCAAAATGGCTCACACAGCGAGATGCGCCAGCACCAGTAAAAGCGACTTTGGCACCTAAAAAAGCAGCACCAACAGCTAAGCCTGCACCTGTTGCAAAAGCTGTGGTAGCAAAAGCCGTGAGCAAAAAACCAACAAAACCAGAATAGCTAGTCCTCAATATTGTTAAATAGCGTTCTTTGCTCAAAAATATAAAGAACGCACGTTAACAAAAATTTAAGGGGGTTATGCTGAGCATAAAAAGTAAAAGGGCCAATTCCAGTCAGGAACTTGGCCTTTTTACTTTCGTGGTTCGCCCGAGGTTATTAACCTCAA
>CANNEG010000056.1:0-10535 GCA_947503455.1 Betaproteobacteria bacterium | reverse complement strand
ACAGAGATGGTGATGCCAGGTGATAACGTGTCTATCACGGTTACATTGATTGCACCGATTGCGATGGAAGACGGTTTACGTTTTGCTATTCGTGAAGGTGGCCGTACTGTTGGTGCGGGTGTGGTAGCTAAGATTATTGAATAGTCGTTAATTGAACGCCTTCAAGCTACGTCATAAACTGACGTAGCTTGTTGTGTTTAAGCTAGTGCAATTTAAGTGTTTGTAGTAACAACAGGCCAATAGCTCAACTGGTAGAGTATCGGTCTCCAAAACCGAGGGTTGGGGGTTCGAAACCCTCTTGGCCTGCCAAATTTGGAGTGTGGCTTAATCATATTTTTTGATTAAGCATGACTAAAGCTTTAGTCGCTAATTTTTAAGTAATGCTAATTAAGTAAATTATGATCAACAAAATTAAGTTGTTAGTAGCATTCTTGCTACTTGCTGCAGGCATAGCGGGCTATTACCTGTTGGCAGATAAGGCTACGGTTTTACGTATCCTTATTGTGCTAGCCGGTATGGGCGCAGCCGTAGCCGTTCTCTGGACGACAGCAGTTGGTCAGCAGTCGCTAGGCTTTATCGCGGACGCGGTGGCTGAGGCGCGTAAAGTAGTTTGGCCTACCCGTAAGGAAACCATACAAACAACCTTGGTTGTATTTGTCTTGGTGGTGATTATGGCGGCATTTTTAGCAATTGTGGATATTGGGTTTGCTTATATGGTGCAGTGGTTAATGGGACGGGGCGCGTAATGAGTATGAAATGGTACGCGGTGCAAGCTTTTTCAGGCTTTGAAAAGTCCGTTCAAAAAGGCTTGGAAGAGCGAATTGTACGCAACGGTCTTCAAGATCAGTTCGGACAAATTTTGGTGCCCATCGAAGAAGTGGTGGAAATGAAAGCTGGCCAAAAAACCATATCAGAGCGAAAACTTTACCCAGGCTATGTCTTGGTGCAAATGGCCATGACAGACGAGAGCTGGCATTTGGTTAAAAGTACGCCGCGCGTAACGGCCTTCATTGGCGGCAGCGCACAAAAGCCTACGCCGATCAGAGACAAAGAAGTCGACATCATCTTGCAGCGCATTGATGACAGTAAAAGCAATCCAACGCAGAAGCTTACCTTTGAAAAAGGCGAGTCCATACGTATTATCGATGGCCCATTTAAAGATTTTTCTGGCAACGTGGAAGACATCAATTACGAGAAGAGCAAATTGCGCGTCTCAGTGGTTATTTTTGGTCGCTCTACTCCAGTTGAATTGGAATTCAGTCAGATCGAAAAAGAAGTTTAAAGCAGCAGTAAGTTTATTAACCGGGGAGCTAATTACATTAGCGTTTGCACCCATTTAGGAGTCATAGCATGGCAAAGAAAGTCATCGGCTACATAAAACTGCAGATTCCTGCAGGTAAAGCCAATCCAAGTCCTCCAGTAGGTCCGGCCTTAGGTCAACGTGGTTTAAACATCATGGAATTTTGTAAGGCATTTAATGCCGCAACCCAAAGCGTAGAGCCTGGTTTGCCAATTCCTGTGGTGATTACTGCATTTGCTGATAAGAGTTTTACTTTTATCATGAAATCGCCACCGGCCACTATTTTGATCAAAAAAGCAGCCGGCATCACTAAAGGTTCACCACGTCCGCATACAGACAAAGTGGGTAAAATCACTCGCGCACAAGCTGAAGAGATTGTTAACACCAAGCGTGCCGATCTTTCAGCGGCTGATATGGATGCTGCAGTACGTACCATTGCTGGTAGCGCACGCAGCATGGGCATTGAAGTGGAGGGTGTATAACATGGGTAAAAGAATAGAAGCGCTACGCGCAAAAGTGGATCGCAATAAATTGTATCCAGTGCAAGAAGGCTTAACCTTGGTTAAGGAAAATGCCAAAGCTAAATTCAACGAATCCGTTGATGCAGTGATTAATCTAGGTATTGATGCACGTAAATCAGACCAATTGGTTCGTGGTGCATTGGTGTTACCAAACGGCACAGGTAAAACGACACGCGTTGCCGTTTTTGCTCAAGGTGCTCAAGCTGAAGCCGCTAAGGCTGCCGGTGCGGACATTGTTGGTTTTGAAGATTTAGCTGAACAAGTTAAAGCCGGTGTGATGGATTTTGACATCGTTATTGCCACTCCTGATGCCATGCGTATCGTTGGTGCCTTAGGTCAAGTATTAGGCCCACGTGGTTTGATGCCTAATCCAAAAGTCGGTACCGTGACACCGGATGCTGCAACAGCAGTTAAAAACGCTAAGGCTGGTCAAGTGCAATACCGTACAGATAAAGGCGGCATTGTGCATTGCACTATCGGTCGTGCATCGTTCACGGTTGATCAATTGCAAGGCAACTTATTGGCATTGGTAGACGCTTTGAACAAAGCCAAGCCAGCCGCTACTAAAGGCGTTTACCTGAAAAAATTGTCTGTATCTAGCACCATGGGTGCAGGCGTTCGTGTTGATCAAGCTAGCTTGGTTGCATAAAAAAGAATGATGAGTCGCGCTCACGAGCGCAACTCGCAAAGGCCTTTGGGCTCTTTATTTTAAGCATAAGGGCTGACAATAAAGAGGTTATCAAAGACCGTAGGTGTCCATTTGGACTTAATGTAAGTGTGTTGGTGGTGGGTGAAGAAGGGTGTTTAACTTCGACCTCTGCGACAAATAGACAAAACCCTACGCAGATGGCGCATCCCTAAACAGGAATAATTCCCTGCTAAATGATCGCCGTAAAAGGTTTTTAGTGTTGAATCTGACATTAAAAACGGATTCTGCTTTAGCAATAAGGCAGAGATTTTAACGGAAGGAGTACAGACCTTGAGTCTAAATCTTACAGAGAAAAAAGCAGTAGTTGCAGAAGTTAGCGCACAAGTTGCTGAGGCGCAAGCCATTGTTCTAGCCGAATACCGCGGCATGGGCGTGGCAGACATGACTGTGTTACGTGCAGAGGCTCGTAAATCTGGTGTATACCTACGCGTGTTGAAAAACACCTTGGTTCGTCGTGCAGTTGACGGCACACCGTTTTCAGCTTTAGCAAGCAATATGGTTGGTCCATTGGTGTTTGGTATTTCAACAGACCCAGTGGCTGCGGCAAAAGTGTTGAACAATTTCGCCAAAGCCAATGACAAGTTTGTCATTAAAGGTGGCGCAATCCCAAATCAAGTGATGGATGTTGCAGGCGTTCAAGCCCTAGCATCTACATTAGGTCGTGAAGAATTGCTTGCGAAATTTGCGCGCACGCTCAACGAGGTGCCAACTAAGTTTGCACGTGCGCTTGCGGCTGTTCGTGATACAAAAGCAGCGTAATTCTAAGCACTTAATTCACTGCGCATAGTTCATATGAGCGACTAATTAAAAGCAACATTATTAAATTTAAGGAATATTAAAATGGCAGTTTCAAATAAAGATATTTTAGATGCAGTAAGCAAGATGTCAGTTTTAGATTTAACGGCATTCATTAAAGAAATCGAAGAAACATTTGGCGTTTCAGCAGCAGCAGTGGCTGTAGCAGCTTCAGCAGGTGGTGGTGCAGCAACGGCAGCCGCTTCTGAGCAAACTGAATTCAGCGTTATCTTGACCAACGCTGGCGAACAAAAAGTGAGCGTTATTAAAGCAGTTCGTGAATTAACGGCTTTAGGTTTGAAAGAAGCGAAAGACTTAGTTGATGGCGCACCAAAAACCATTAAAGAAGGCTTGAATAAAGCGGATGCAGAAGCTGCATTGAAAAAATTGATCGAAGCTGGTGCAACTGGCGAAATCAAATAATTCATTGCTGAATTAATGGCCATGGGCTGACGGGAAACCGTCAGCCTTCGCCGTTTATAGCGACGAAAAAAGTGTAACAAAATGTAATGCAAAGATGTAATACAAGTACGGCCAGTTTTTTATCAATTTTTAACACATGAAGTTAGAAATAAAAGTGCTTTTCAGGCGTATAAATTTTCAATTTATAACAAGTGCTTTAATTTCTGCCCTCAAATACTAGGAGATGCAATGAGCTATTCCTTCACCGAAAAGAAACGCCTTCGTAAAAGTTTTGCTAAACGCGAAAGTGTTCAAGAAATTCCCTATTTACTTGCAATGCAATTGGAGTCCTATAAGGCCTTTTTGCAGGCAGACGTAGCCGCAGATAAGCGCACTGAAGATGGTCTGCAATCGACCTTCGCCTCTGTATTCCCTATTGTTAGCCACTCAGGCAACGCCAGATTGGATTACGTAAGCTACCAGCTTGGTGCTGAGCCATTTGATGTTAAAGAATGCCAACAACGCGGTTTAACCTATGCAGCACCGTTGCGCGTTAAAGTGCGTTTAACCATTATGGACAAAGAAGCGTCCAAACCTACCGTTAAAGAAGTGAAAGAACAAGAAGTCTACATGGGTGAATTGCCTTTGATGACGGAAAATGGCTCCTTCGTTATCAACGGTACCGAGCGTGTGATTGTGTCGCAATTGCACCGCAGTCCTGGCGTGTTCTTTGAGCACGATAGAGGCAAAACTCACAGCTCAGGTAAATTATTATTCTCAGCCCGGATCATTCCATACCGTGGTTCATGGTTGGATTTTGAGTTTGATCCTAAAGATTACTTGTATTTCCGTATCGATCGTCGTCGTAAGATGCCGGTCACCATCTTGCTAAAAGCATTGGGTTACACCCCAGAGCAAATCATTGCTACCTTCTTTGATTTTGATACTTTCCATATCAGCGCTAAAGGCATTGAGTTTAGTTTGGTACCAGATCGTCTACGTGGCGAAGTGGCTAAATTTGACATCGTGGCTAAAAACGGCGATGTATTGGTTGCTAAAGATAAACGCATTACCGTTAAACACATACGGGACATGGAAAAAGCCGGCGTTAACAAAATTGCCGTGCCGCAAGATTTTATCTTGGGTCGCGCGATTGCCAACAACATCATCGATAGCGAAACCGGTGAAGTGGTAGCGAATGCGAACGACGAGATCACAGAATCACTATTGGAAAAATTGATCGCGGCTAAGGTTAAGCAAATTAGCACGCTTTACTCTAATGATTTAGATCACGGTGACTACATCTCACAAACCCTGCGTATCGATGAAATCCCAGATCAATACAGTGCACGCGTTGCAATCTACCGCATGATGCGCCCAGGTGAGCCACCAACTGAAGATTCAGTTGAGGCCTTGTTTAACGGTTTGTTCTTTAATGAAGACCGTTACGATTTGTCACGCGTGGGTCGCATGAAATTTAACCGTCGTGCCTTCCCAGTTAAAGCGGAAGAGCGTCAATCAAATTGGATGCGTAAGTTCTACGAAGAAAAAGGCCCACGTGGCGCTGAAGGCGCTTACGTGTTGTCCAATGACGACATCCTAGCGGTAATCGGCGTGTTGTTGGAATTGCGTAATGGTCGCGGTGAGATTGATGACATTGACCACTTAGGTAACCGCCGCATTCGTTCAGTCGGTGAGCTAGCTGAAAACCAATTCCGTACTGGTTTAGTCCGTGTGGAACGTGCGGTTAAAGAGCGCTTAAGCCAAGCCGAATCAGACAATTTAATGCCGCACGATTTGATCAATGCTAAACCTGTGTCCAGTGCGATACGTGAGTTCTTTGGTTCCAGCCAATTGTCACAGTTTATGGATCAAACCAATCCATTGTCTGAGATTACCCACAAACGCCGTATTTCAGCTTTAGGCCCAGGCGGCTTGACGCGTGAGCGTGCGGGTTTTGAGGTGCGCGACGTGCATTCAACCCATTACGGTCGTATGTGCCCAATTGAAACACCGGAAGGTCCAAACATTGGTTTGATTAACTCATTGGCATTGTATGCTCGTACCAATGAATACGGTTTCTTAGAAACCCCATACCGTCGTGTGGATGGCAATAAAGTATCCGGCACCATTGATTACTTGTCCGCCATTGAAGAAAGCCAGTACATGATTGCGCAGGCCAATACCGATTTGGATGCGAAAAACATGTTCGTGGAAGACTTAATTTCTTCACGTCATCATAATGAATTCACCATGACGCAACCTGAGCGTGTCCAATACATGGACGTGGCGCCAGGCCAAATTGTGTCAGTGGCGGCATCTTTAATTCCATTCTTGGAACACGATGATGCTAACCGCGCATTGATGGGCGCCAACATGCAACGTCAAGCTGTACCTTGCTTACGCGCAGAAAAAGCCGTGGTTGGTACCGGTATTGAGCGTACGGTGGCGGTTGACTCCGGCACGACCGTGCAAGCACGTCGTGGTGGGGTAGTGGATTACGTCGACTCTGGTCGTATTGTGGTGCGTGTTAACGACGATGAAGCCAAAGACGGTGAAGTCGGCGTGGACATCTACAATTTAATCAAATACACCCGCTCTAACCAAAATACCAACATTAACCAACGCCCATTAGTGCAAGTGGGTGATAAATTGGCGCGCGGCGATGTGATAGCCGACGGAGCTTCTACCGACATGGGTGAGTTAGCTTTAGGTCAAAACATGTTGGTTGGTTTTATGCCATGGAATGGTTACAACTATGAGGATTCCATCTTAATTTCAGAACGCGTGGTAGCGGATGATCGCTATACATCCATCCACATTGAAGAATTAACTGTGGTGGCGCGTGACACAAAATTAGGACCAGAGGAAATCACCCAAGATATCTCTAATCTAAGCGAGCGCATGCTCGGCCGCTTGGATGAGATCGGTATTATTTATATCGGTGCAGACGTTGAAGCTGGCGATGTATTGGTCGGTAAAGTGACACCTAAAGGTGAAACGCAATTGACACCAGAAGAGAAATTGCTGCGCGCCATCTTCGGTGAAAAAGCGTCGGACGTAAAAGACACGTCATTACGCGTACCATCAGGCATGAGCGGCACCGTTATTGATGTACAAGTGTTTACTCGTGAAGGCTTGGAGCGTGATTCACGTGCCCAGCAAATTATCGACGATCAATTGGCGCACTATAAAACCGATCTGGCTGACCAAATGCGTATTGTTGAAGACGATGCCTTTGGCCGTATTCGCCGTTTGATCGAAGGTAAAGTGGCCACCGGTGGTCCTAACAAATTGAAAAAAGGCGAAACACTGACGGCTGAATACTTGGCTGCAGTAGGCCGTTACGATTGGTTTGATATTCGCTTAAGTGATGAAGAAACCGCTAGACAAATGGAACAATTGAAAGACAGCTTGGCGCAAGCCCGTGTTGCTTTCGATAATAAATTTGAAGAGAAAAAACGTAAATTGACCCAAGGCGATGAATTGCCAGCTGGCGTTCAAAAAATGGTTAAGGTTTATCTGGCCGTTAAACGTCGTATACAGCCGGGCGATAAAATGGCCGGCCGTCACGGTAATAAAGGCGTGATTTCAAAAATCTGCCCAGTGGAAGACATGCCGCACATGGCCGATGGTACGCCTATGGACATCGTGTTGAATCCGTTGGGTGTGCCGTCACGTATGAACATCGGTCAGATTCTAGAAACCCATTTGGGTTGGGCTGCTAAAGGCCTAGGTCATCGCATCGATGAAATGTTGCAAGCCGAAGTTAAAGTGGCTGAAATCCGTAAGTTCTTAGAACAAATTTACAACGGCAGCACAGGCAAAAAAGAAGACATCAAATCCTTTACCGATGCAGAAGTGTTGGAATTAGCTAGAAACCTTAAAAATGGCGTGCCATTTGCAACGCCAGTATTTGATGGTGCAGCCGAATCCGATATTAAAGCCATGTTGGATCTTGCTTTCCCTGATGACGATGCACGCACCAAACAATTGCAGTTCTCTGCCGGTAAAACCCAGGTGAAACTGTTCGATGGCCGTACCGGTGATGCGTTTGAGCGTCCAGTGACGGTCGGTTATATGCACGTGTTGAAATTGCATCACTTGGTTGATGACAAAATGCACGCGCGTTCAACGGGTCCATACTCATTGGTGACACAACAACCATTAGGCGGTAAAGCGCAATTTGGTGGACAGCGTTTTGGTGAGATGGAGGTCTGGGCATTAGAGGCATACGGTGCCTCATATACCTTGCAAGAAATGCTGACAGTGAAATCGGATGACGTCACTGGCCGTACCAAAGTATATGAAAACATCGTCAAAGGCGAACACAAAATTGATGCCGGCATGCCGGAATCATTCAACGTGTTAGTGAAAGAAATTCGTTCACTCGCCATCGACATTGACCTAGATCGCAATTAAGGAGAATTCACATGAAAGCTCTATTAGACTTATTCAAACAGGTAACGCAAGAAGAAGAATTTGATGCAATTAAGATTGCACTGGCTTCACCTGAAAAAATCCGTTCATGGTCATATGGCGAGGTTAAAAAGCCAGAAACGATCAATTACCGTACCTTCAAACCGGAGCGCGATGGTTTATTTTGCGCCAAAATTTTTGGCCCAATAAAAGACTACGAATGCTTGTGCGGTAAATACAAACGCTTAAAACACCGCGGTGTCATTTGTGAAAAATGCGGTGTAGAAGTCACTTTATCTAAAGTGCGTCGTGAGCGCATGGGTCACATTGATTTGGCTTCACCGGTTGCGCACATTTGGTTCTTGAAAAGCTTACCAAGCCGTTTAGGCATGGTGCTGGACATTGCCTTGCGTGACATTGAGCGCGTGCTGTATTTTGAAGCATTCATCGTGGTTGATCCAGGCATGACGCCGTTAACGCGCGGTCAGTTATTGACTGAAGACGACTACTTAGCAAAAGTAGAAGAGTACGGTGATGAATTTAATGCGGTGATGGGTGCTGAAGCGGTGCGTGAATTATTACGCACGATGGACATTGAGCGTGAAGTAGTGCAGTTGCGTCAAGATTTAAGCGCGACTGGCTCTGAAGCGAAAATCAAGAAAATCGCCAAACGTCTAAAAGTTTTGGAAGCATTCCAAAAATCCGGCATCAAACCTGAGTGGATGATATTGGAAATATTGCCGGTATTGCCGCCAGAGCTTCGTCCATTGGTGCCATTGGATGGCGGTCGTTTTGCTACCTCTGACTTGAACGATTTATACCGTCGCGTGATTAACCGTAACAACCGTTTAAAACGTTTGTTGGAGTTGAAAGCACCGGAAATTATTGTGCGCAACGAAAAACGCATGCTGCAAGAAGCGGTGGACTCCTTATTGGATAACGGTCGTCGCGGTAAAGTGATGACGGGTGCGAATAAACGTCCATTGAAATCATTGGCAGACATGATTAAAGGTAAGGGCGGTCGTTTCCGTCAAAACTTATTGGGTAAACGCGTGGATTACTCCGGTCGTTCTGTGATCGTGGTTGGCCCACAACTAAAATTGCATCAATGCGGTTTACCGAAAAAAATGGCTTTGGAATTGTTCAAACCGTTTATTTTCCACAAGTTAGAAGTGTTGGGTATTGCTACCACCATTAAAGCGGCTAAAAAGAAAGTAGAAGAAGAAGGACCAGAAGTTTGGGATATCTTGGAAGACGTGATTCGTGAGCATCCGGTACTATTAAACCGTGCGCCTACGCTACATCGTCTTGGTATCCAAGCCTTTGAACCCATCTTAATTGAAGGTAAAGCCATTCAATTGCACCCATTGGTTTGTGCGGCATTCAACGCCGACTTCGATGGTGACCAAATGGCGGTTCACGTTCCACTATCATTAGAAGCACAAATGGAAGCGCGCACCTTAATGCTGGCTTCCAATAACGTTCTTTCACCTGCTAACGGCGAACCCATCATTGTGCCTTCACAAGATATCGTGTTGGGCTTGTACTACATGACGCGTGATCGCATGGCGGCACGTGGTGAAGGCATGCGTTTTGCGGATGTGAAAGAAGTGCAGCGCGTATTTGACCAAGGTTTGGTGGACATACATGCAAAAATTACTGTGCGTATTAAAGAATACGACGTGGATTTAGACGGCGTTAAAACCGAAAAAACCACACGCTATGACACCACGGTCGGTCGCGCATTGTTGTCAGCCATCCTGCCAGCAGGCCTTGCCTACAGCAATATTGATAAAGCCTTAAAAAAGAAAGAAATTTCTAAATTAATCAATGCCTCATTCCGCAAAGTGGGCATACGTGAAACCGTAATATTTGCCGACAGATTAAAAGACATGGGCTATGCCTATGCGACTAAAGCCGGTATTTCTATCAGCATTAACGATATGTTGGTGCCAAAGGAAAAAGAATCCTTAATCACGGCAGCCGAAACCGAAGTGAAGGAAATTGAAGATCAATACGTTTCTGGTTTGGTGACACAAGGCGAGCGTTACAACAAAGTGGTGGATATCTGGGGTCGTGCTAGTGATAAGGTAGCGGACGCCATGATGAAGCAACTTAAGGAAGAAGACGTCCTAGACGCAGACGGAAAACAAGTTAAAGATAAAGCCGGTAAAGTACTACGCCAAGAATCGTTTAATGCGATTTACATGATGGCCGACTCGGGTGCGCGTGGTTCTGCTGCGCAGATTCGTCAATTGGCTGGTATGCGCGGCTTGATGGCTAAACCAGACGGTTCAATTATTGAAACGCCTATTAAAGCTAACTTCCGCGATGGCTTAAACGTTTTGCAATACTTTATTTCTACCCACGGTGCACGTAAAGGCTTGGC
>CANNEG010000055.1:0-10955 GCA_947503455.1 Betaproteobacteria bacterium | reverse complement strand
GCGTAGCCAGTTTTAGCGCCACGCACTAATTTATTTGGATTATCAACGATGGGCCGCACGTCGATGATGAACTTTTTATCGGCCTGGTAGGCTGATTGCTCCCAACTCCCTTGAGGTTCAATCACCATGCGTCCATTTTTGCCCTGCTTCATGGTGTCTACAAAAATGACAGGCGTATTGAAATTAGTGACATTCAATCGGCGTTGCAAATTATCTGGCACATTGGTATTAATAAAATCGACAACGATGGTTTTGCCTTTTTGCTTAATATTAATGCCAGCAGAAGCGTCTGATAAATCCACTATGATGCGGCCTTCGCCATTTTTCCCACGTGCGAAATCAACATTTTTGAGGGAAAATTGCTGCTGCCCAAGGCTGGGTTCGGCAAATTTAGTTTCTACGCCTTGATTTGCATTAGCCTCATTGGCTTGTAAGGTAATGATGACTTCATTGCCATTTGCTGCAGCATTGTAAGCCACATTTTTAGATAAATTGAGCACCATGCGGGTGCGCTCTTTGCCTTGCGCGAGCGTGACACTCTTGAGCGCGCCTTGGTCAGCAGGGATGTTTGTTTTTGCGAGGCCATTGGCTACATTCGGAAAATCTAAGGCAATACGCGCAGGGTTGTTCAAGGTGAATCCTGCGGGGGGGTTAGTCAGCGCTTGTGTGGTTTTAATGCGAATAGCCACTCTGCCACCAGGCAATGTTGAGAAATCAATCGTTTCTATTTTATTGCTTAAGCTGGACTGCTCTTCTGCTAGCGTTAAACCAGACAGCAGCATTAAACCTGCCAGCAAGCTTGCTTGTAAAAATCTTGACATCCACATAGTTTTTTTCATTTTTCCACCCTGATTCTTAATCCCAGAATTCTTAATTTCTCTAGAAATTGTAAACTCCGATTGCGATACATCATTCTTGCAACGCTAAATTAGAAACTTTCTCTATCCAATCTCCAGAAAGATCATCTTGCACTATTTCTTTCAATACTATTGCGCTATCTGTAATTTGCGTGACTAAGCCAAAATTTTGACCGACATAATTGCCAATTTTGACCTGTTGTACCCCATTATCCGGCGTTTTCAGTAAGGCATAAGTCAGCTTGCTTTTTGAAATCATGCCAACATATTTTAAGCTTTCAAGCGGATAGGCTTCCATCGCCTCTTTAGGGCGTTTTAAATTGGGTTGTAAGGCGCCAGACTTACGTGTAGCTTTACGCGCATGAAATGGATCCGCTAGCGTGCCGTCAGCATTGTATTGCAATGCAAGGTAAGGCTTTACTTCCGGTAAAGGTTTAATATGAGGACTCATCGTATTTGCAGCATCGCGCATAAACTGATCTAAATCATCGCCTTCATTGCTACTACAGGCCGTTAAACCAAAGCTAATCATACAAATCAATATGACTTTAAGCGCACTTTCAACTAATTTTGATGTTAAGAATATAGTCACTGGACCGATTAACCTTTCTTGGCGGATTTAGCTTTGTCCGCTTTTTCAGTTTTTCTTTTTTCAGCAAGTTCATCTGCATCTAAATAGCGGTAGGTTTTTGCAACTGCTTCCATCGTCAATATAGTATTTGCACTTACTGACTTGCTGTCTTTGTTAGCATCTTTATTTGTGGAGACGATGGCGATATTGTTCAATGTAACGATACGCGATAGTTTAGAAATGTCTGTGGCAAATGCACCTAGGTCATGATAGTTGCCTAACACTTTAATGGAAATTGGCATTTCCGCATAAAATTCAGCCTGCGTTTCTTGGCCAGGCTTAAAGAGTTCAAACTCTAAGCCGCGCGCTAAACCGGCTTGATTGATGTCAGTCAATAAACCATCCATTTGCGATTTATCTGGCAACTGCCTTAACATGGCACCAAAAGTTTTTTCAATCTCTACCATTTGTTGCTTGTAGGCTTTTAAGTTAATCGCTTGCGCTTTTTTGGCTAAAAACACTTGACGTAATTCTTGTTCTTTAGCCTTAGCTACATCGAGTGATGCTGAAGCTTCAATCCATAAAAAATAATAGCCTAGCACTAATAGCACTGCAAAAATAAGTGCGAGCAGTACCGCTTTTACTGGCACAGACAAGCTACCTGCGTTATTGAAGTCTATATTATTAAAATCATCTAATTTCATGATTTACGGCGCCCTTTAGCTACGGCTTGAGGGGACTCTTCTTCATCTTTAGGGACTTTAATATTCACGGTGAGTGTAAATGCATTTTGTTTAATGTTATTAATGAGCACCGATTTTATCTCGACCAAATTGGGCATTTCTAGCCAATTTGAGGTGGAAAGACTTTTGACTAAAGCGGCTACGCGCGCATTAGTGTCTGCAATGCCCTCTATTGAAATGACTGCGCCCTGCTGCTTGATGCTTTTGAAGTACATGCCTTCGGGCAACTGCCTACTAAGCTCATCAAGCACAATGACCGATTGACTGCGATTGGTTTGCAAATTCTCCACCACATGTTTGCGTTCTAACATGATGCTAATTTTATCTTTCAGATCTTTAATGTCAGCAATTTCTTTATCTAAATTTACAATGGCTGCATCCAAGCGCCCATTACGTGCCATTTGAGCATCGATTTGACTATTGATAAAGGTGTAGCCTAAGAAAACAATGGCTGAGGCGGCAATAGCGGAGAAAGAAGCCATCAAGCCAAATTCACGTTGACGCAATTCACGCTTGATTTGACGATGCGGTAGTAAGTTAACACGTATCATACTGGTAGGCCTCCACGCATCGCAAGACCGCAGGCGATTAGCATAGCAGGCGCATCTGTAATCGCTTGTTGCTGCTTAAGTTTGGTGTTAATTGTCATGCTGTTAAATGGATTGGCAACGACAGTATTAACTTTGGTGAGGCTTTGCACGGCAATATCTAGCGCAGCGATTGCTGAACAACCGCCCGCTAGTACAATATGATCTACTCGATTATATTGCGTTGAGCTGGTGAAAAATTGTACTGCCCTCGCGACTTCCATGGCAACGGACTGTATAAACGGCTGAAGTACTTCTGAGTCATAGCTATCAGGCAAGCCGCCCTTGCGTTTTGCCATTTCGGCTTCTTCAGGAGATAATCCAAAACGACTTTGAATTTCTTGAGTGAGTTGTCCGCCACCAAAGCTCTGCTCACGGGTGTAAATCGATTTATTATCATGTAGCACATTCACATGCATCATTGTCGCACCAATATCTGCAATCATGACCGTTTGTTCGCGACCTGCATTGGGTAGTTGATTGGCCACTAACGTATAGGCGGCTTCTGTCGCATAACTTTCCACATCCATAATCATGGCTTTAAGGCCAGCGCCTTCTGCAACGGCCACGCGGTCTTCAATTTTTTCTTTACGTGAGGCGGCGATTAATACTTCTACTTCATCTGGATTATTAGCAGCTGGGCCAAGTATCTGAAAGTCAATGTTCACTTCATCAAGGGAGAATGGTATATATTGATTCGCTTCCGCCTCAACTTGTGCCTCCATGTCTTCCTCACGTAAGCTGGCGGACATTTGCACTTTTTTACTGATGACGGCGGCAGTTGGGAGCGCAAGTGCTACACGTTTTTCACGCGAACCCAGCAGCTTCCATGCTAGCTTCATTACCTCAATTACTTTTTCAAGATCAGCTATGTTACCGTCGACCACAGCGCCTTTAGGTAAGGGCTGTGTCGAATAGCCTTCAAGCTTGTAACCGCCGCGCCCATCATCGGACAGCTCTACCATTTTAATAGAGACTGAACTGATATCTACACCTATCAACGATGGGGTTGTTTCTTTAAAAAAACTGAATTTCAACCTGAAATTCCTTTTCTGAATTCGTTAGTTACGTACTTTTCTAATAATTTACATTAAATCCTATCAACAACTTCAAACCCTGTAAAGCAATTTCTCATTTGTTAATGGATGGAATTTTTGTAATTGAAGACTTTATTAACGGTTTATTTAATTGTTTATCAGCAAGCATCACCAGAGCAATTTATAATAAAGCTATATTTATAAAAAAGATTTTTAAATACATGACTCCTACTAAATGGTGGCACTATCTTTTTCTGGCAATGTTGGTTGCAGGATTGTCAATCACAGCACTCATTGCTATTGCTGCGGCGCTTATTTACCCCTCACTGCCTTCACTTGAGGCATTGACGGACTACCAGCCTAAGTTGCCGCTGAGAGTTTACTCGGACGACGGCGCTTTAATTGCTGAATTCGGAGAAGAGCGCCGCGCCTACGTTAAGATTGAGAATGTGCCACAAAATATGAAAGATGCAGTGCTAGCCATTGAAGACCGTCGTTTTTATCAGCATGGCGGCATTGATACTACTGGTGTGTTACGGGCAATTAAAAATAATGTGACTGGTAGAAGCCATGAAGGGGCTAGTACTATCACCATGCAAGTAGCTAAAAACTTTTTTACTGTGCCTAATGGTAAGCGCACCTTAATTACTAAGATCAATGAAGCGCTACTTGCGATTAAAATAGAACATAATTTGAGTAAGGACGCCATTCTAGAGCTTTATATAAACCAAATTTATTTAGGGCAACGTGCTTATGGCTTTGCTGCCGCCTCTCAAATGTATTATGGCAAGCCGCTCGATAAACTCAATTTAGCCGAGACTGCCTTATTAGCCGGTTTACCTAAGGCGCCCTCAAACTATAATCCATTTCTGAATCCAAAACGGTCAATTGCTCGTCAACAAGAAGTCCTGCATGATATGTTTCGCTTTGGTTTCATTAAAGAAAACATCTACCACGCCGCGTTAAAACAGCCTTTGCGCTTTAAAGCTTCTAAACAATCTCGCGATTTATCGGCGGATTATGTAGCGGAAATTGTACGAGATCAATTGTATGAACAATATCAAGATGAAATTTACAGTAGTGGCATTAAAGTTTACACCACCATACGTAAAGCCAATCAAGAGGCGGCAAATGCCGCAGTGCGTGAAGGTGTTTTAGATTACGATATGCGCCACGGCTATCGAGGTCCAGAGAAGCTGTTGAATTTTGATGGGCTGGTCCCCGAGGATAAAAAAATTGCAATCGAGTCTGCTTTGGATGACATTGAAGTTTTTAATGGCTTTATCCCAGCGGTGATCACGAGCATTTCTGCTAAAGCGATTCAGCTAAACAGCAAGAATGGAGATGATATTTCAGTGTCAGGGGCTGGCTTATCTTTCGTAGAAAAAATGCTGCGCGATAAAGACCCAGCCAAGCGATTGTTAAAAGTCGGCGCGGTAGTCCGTATCATCAAAAGTGGCGATAGCTGGCGTATCGTTCAGCTTCCACAAGTGGAGTCGGCGCTGATTGCCCTTGATCCTGAAAATGGTGCGATACGCGCTTTAGTAGGCGGTTTTGATTTCAATCAAAGTAAATTCAATCATGTCACACAGGCGTGGCGTCAGCCAGGGTCAAGCTTTAAGCCGTTTATTTACTCTGCCGCGATAGAAAAAGGCTATACACCCGCTAGCATTGTAGAAGATGCCCCATTAAATTTTTCTGCCAGTGAAACAGGCAGCAAAGACTGGTCACCACAGAATTATGAGAATTCATTTGAGGGCCCAATTAGCTTAAGAAAAGCGCTGGCGCATTCTGTGAATACGGTAGCGATTCGCGTATTAAAAGACATAGGTCCGAGTTACGCTCAAAATTACATTACACGCTTTGGTTTTGCCGCGAAAGACCACCCACCTTACTTGACGATGGCCTTAGGGGCGGGGTCCACTACGCCCTGGCAAATGGCGAGTGCCTACGCTGTATTTGCGAATGGTGGTTATCGCGTTACACCAAACTTAATCTCTAAAATTGTCGACCATAATGGTAAGGTTATTTTAACAACCAAGTTTGACCATGCTGGCAATGGTGCACCGCGCGTCATTGATGCGCGTAACGCTTTTATTATGAACTCTATGATGCAAAGTGTCATACAAAGCGGCACAGCAATGCGTGCATTAAATTTAGGGCGCAGTGATATCGCTGGTAAAACAGGCACTACCAATGATCATAATGATGCTTGGTTTGCCGGTTACAGCCCCAAACAAGTGGCAATTGCTTGGATAGGATTCGATAAACCTAGGCCGCTTGGTAAAGGTGAAACCGGCGCAGGTGCTGCACTGCCTATTTGGATTAAATATATGGCAACGGCATTGCAAAGCTTACCTGAAGTGGCTATGTGGATGCCTGATGGCGTGGACGCCATTAATGTAGATCCCACAACAGGGACGCGTGATAACAGTGGTGTTATTGAATACTTCTATCATGAAAATCCGCCCCCACAGATTGAATCTAGCACACCAATACCATTAAATGGCAGTCAGGGTATTGAAGGGGTTGGTGCTACACTGAATCAGGTTCAACAGTTATTTCAGCCTGAGATAGTGTTACCTCCCTCAGCGGTCAATAAGACTTCATCTTCATCAGGATCAAATAATCCATCACAACACACACCACCTGACTCACAAAATCCAGCCGCAAAAATGTTAAAGCCGAACTAGCAATTTAAATAATTTGTTATGGCTAAAGAAAATTCACAGCAATTACGGCAGTTAATTGCCCAACAAGCAGCAAGGATGATGGCAGAAGATGGCATCTCGGACTTTGCCTATGCTAAAAAGAAAGCGGGCCGTCAATTTGACACCTTAGATAATGGCATACTGCCTTCTAATGCAGAAATTGAGGAAGAGCTTAAACTTTACAATACGCTTTTTTTAAGTGATGCGCAGCCAGAAAATTTAGTAAATTTACGCAAGAGTGCGCTATTTACTATGCAACTATTAGAGAAATTTAATCCGCATTTAACAGGTGCAGTACTAGATGGTACTGCTGGGCTAGGCGCTGAAACGCACATTCACTTATTTGCAGATAGCCTGAAGGATGTGGAAATGTTTCTGCTTAATCAAGACATTCCATTTGAAACCAATGAGAAGTCTTATCGTGTGATGAATGATGGTAAGCGCGATAAAAAAGGCAGTAATCGCAAAAAAGTACCTGTTTTTTCGCTTGAGATGGCCTCTGGTGTCATTAAATTAAGCGTATTTGAAGTGGATGAAATCAGGGTGGCCACTAAACGTGCAGTAGATGGCAGTAATGCTGAGCGGGCAGATATTCATGCGCTGATTGCGCTTATCAACGATGGCACGCCTTCTCCTCAGCATATCTAGCACGCTAGGCTTAACCCCCCTCTAGTTTTACTGGCGAATTAAATAATCAAACGCACCTAATGAGGCTTTTGCACCCTCACCCATCGCAATGATAATTTGCTTGTAGGGTACAGTAGTCACATCGCCTGCAGCAAATACGCCGGGTAAGGATGTCTGGCCATGCGAATTGACTTCAATTTCATCAAATTTACTTAATTGTATCTCGCTGGATTTTAGCCAATCCGTATTTGGTAACAAGCCAATTTGCACAAATACGCCTGCAAGTGGCACGCTATGCAAGGCGCTAGTGGCACGATTTTTATAAATTAAACCGCTCACTTTTTGATCTTCGCCAGTAATTTCAGTGGTTTCTGCATGCGTAATGACAGTGACATTGCTTAAGCTGAATAATTTATTTTGTAAAATCGCATCAGCGCTGAGGGTTTCGCCATACTGTAATAGCGTCACGTGGCTGACAAATCCGGCTAAATCAATCGCTGCTTCAACACCAGAGTTGCCACCACCAATCACCGCAACATGTTTACCCTTAAATAAGGGCCCATCACAATGCGGGCAGTAAGCCACACCTTTACCTCGATACTCTTTTTCACCAGGAATATTCAGTGTTTTCCAACGTGCCCCTGTTGCCACTATGACTGCTTTGCTACTCAGCGTTGCACCACCTTCAAGCTTTACCTCAATTAAACCCGCCTCACCCGCCTTTGGCACGTTTAAAGACTGAGCGCGTTGTAAATTCATTACGTCAATGTCATAAGTTTTCACATGCTCTTCTAGCGCAGCGACTAATTTAGGGCCATCTGTTTCTTTGATTGAAATAAAATTCTCAATGGCCATGGTGTCCATCACTTGACCGCCAAAGCGATCAGCCACAATGCCGGTTTTAATGCCTTTACGTGCGGCATAGATAGCTGCTGATGCGCCTGCAGGCCCGCCACCGACAATCAATATGTCATAGGGTGCTTTGGCTGTTAATTTTTTAGCTTCACGGGCTGCTGCGCCTTTATCCAACTTTGGCAAAATTTCATCGATACCCATGCGTCCCGCGCCAAATTCTTCGCCATTTAGGAATAGGGTAGGCACGGCCATAATTTTTCGAGCATTGACTTCCTCTTGGTATAAAGCCCCATCAATCATCACATGCTTGATATTAGGGTTAATGGCAGCCATTAAGTTAAGGGCTTGCACCACCTCTGGGCAATTGTGGCAACTTAAAGAGATGAAGGTTTCAAAGTAAAAATCACCTTGAAGCGCGGCAATTTCAGCAATTTTTTCGGCCTCTAGTTTGAGTGGATGTGCACCTACCTGTAGTAACGCTAAGACCAAAGAAGTGAACTCATGGCCCATTGGAATACCTGCAAAACGAATATCAACCTGTTTCTCAGCATCTTTATGTGTAACGCCACGTCTAATTGAAAATGAGGGTTTGCGTGCATCATCATCGCGGCTTAATGTGATTTTGTCAGACATGCTAGCAATCTCTTCAAGCAAGGCTAACATTTCTTGTGCGCCAGGAGATTCATCTAGCGATGCCACTAGCTCAATGGGTTCTTTAAGCAATTGTAAGTAGCTTTGCAGTTGCGTTTTGATGTTAGTGTCTAATGCCATAGTGACCTTATGTGTAAATGCATCCGTTGAGAAAGGTTTTTTCTGATGGATAGAATGGTTGGTTTAATTAGCCCCTCATGTTTCTGACATGAGGGGCTAATGAGGCTTAAGGTAAATTTAGATTTTGCCTACTAAATCTAGTGATGGCGCTAGCGTTTCTGCGCCAGGTGTCCATGATGCTGGACATACTTCACCTGGGTGAGTAGCCACATATTGGGCTGCCTGTGCTTTACGAATCAGATCGGCGGCTGAGCGGCCAATACCTAAATCATTCACTTCCATCGCTTTAATGACGCCTTCTGGATTGATTAAGAACGTGCCTCTTAGCGCCAACCCTTCCTCTTCAATCATCACGCCAAAGTTACGTGTGATGCTACCCGTTGGATCGCCAATCATTGGATATTGAATTTTCTTGATGGTGTCAGAAGCGTCATGCCAAGCTTTATGGGTAAAGTGTGTGTCTGTTGAAACAGCATAAATTTCTATGCCCATTTTTTGAAAGGTTGCATAGTTGTCTGCCAAATCGCCTAATTCTGTTGGGCAAACAAAAGTGAAATCCGCTGGATAAAATACCACTGCAGACCATTTGCCTGTTAGGCTGGCTTCTGTCACTTCAACGAACTTACCGTTATGGTAGGCCTGTGCTTTAAATGCTAGGATTTGTGTATTAATTAAAGAGGTTGCCATGTATTTCTCCTGTGATGTAGTTAAAATTGCATCACCTTAGTGAGTGATGATGCGTCATTCTAGGCAGCTCTCTTTGATAAATCTAATTGTATGTTTTAATGATTATGATTTATTATACTTATCATGACACTGAATGAACTTCGTTATATTGTTGCCGTTGCTCAAGAGCGCAACTTTCGTCGCGCCGCTGAACGCTGTTTTGTTAGCCAGCCTGCGCTGAGTTTAGCGATTCAAAAACTAGAAGAAGAGCTAGGCGTTCAATTATTTGAACGCAGTAGAAGTGAGATTAAACTCACATTGGTGGGCGGGCGAGTGATAGAGCAGGCGGCACGGGTCTTGGATGAAGCGGCAAAAATACGCGACCTTGCCAATCAGGGTGCTAATCAGCTGGCGGGCCCGCTAAGGCTGGGGGTAATTCATACCATAGGCCCATACTTGTTGCCCGGACTGATTGCAGCATTGCGCGAAATAGCACCGAATATGCCGCTAGAAGTAGAAGAAGGCACAACGGCTAATTTAGAAAAACAATTACGCAATAGCGTATTGGATGTTGTGATTGTCGCGCTGCCATTTTCTCTACCAGGAGTGGAAACAACAAACTTGTACGATGAATCGTTCGTTGTTGTCGTGCCTAGTAATCATGCTTGGGCAAATAAAGAAAAAGTAGTGGCAACCGAACTAGCCACTGAAAAGGTGCTTTTATTAAATAGTACTCATTGTTTTAGCAATCAAGTGGTGGAAGCCTGCCCAGAGTTATCACGCACCGGGGAAGTGCTACAAGGCAACTCATTAGAAACTATACGCAATATGGTCGCCAGTGGCTTAGGTATTGCAGTGTTACCAGCCAGTGCTACTAGTGCACATAATCGCAACCCCCTATTACGGGTGATTCCATTCATTGAACCAGCGCCAACAAGACGCGTAGCATTGGCTTATCGAAAAAGTTTCTCACGGCCCGCTGTTGTGACAGCTTTGGTTAATGCGACTCGCGCGATTGAATCAGACTGTTTTCTGCCGATAGACGATTAGGTTGATTTTGAGCTAGGGCCTTGCGTGGCAAATGACCCACTATTTTTACTCTTTTAACCAGCGCGCTACATCTAAGGCAAAATAAGTCAAAATACCATCGGCGCCGGCACGCTTAAACGCCAGCAAACTTTCCATCACACAAGCTTTTTCATCTAGCCAACCATTTTGCGCGGCTGCTTTAAGCATGGCGTACTCACCACTCACTTGATAGGCAAACGTTGGCACACCAAACTCGTCTTTAACGCGACGCACAATGTCCAAATAGGGCATACCAGGTTTTACCATGACCATGTCTGCACCTTCTGAAATATCGAGTGCGACTTCTTGCATTGCTTCATCGCTATTGGCAGGATCCATTTGATAAGTATATTTATTGCCAGAACCGAGATTACCGGCTGAGCCTACTGCGTCACGAAATGGGCCATAAAATGCCGAGGCATATTTAGCGGAATAAGCTAAAATTTTTGTGTGAATATGACC
>CANNEG010000054.1:0-11037 GCA_947503455.1 Betaproteobacteria bacterium | reverse complement strand
CGCCAATGTTTATATTAATACTTTTCCACACTTATCACCCGGACATATATTTTTTATTTAGCTTTTTTAAATTTAATGGAAACAAAAAACCCGCAATTAAGCGGGTTTCGTGTACTTCGTTGGACTTCAAAGTCCCTGAAAGTGGTGGTGAAAGAGGGACTTGAACCCTCGACCCCAGGATTATGAATTTGAACCGTAAGTCTTTGTTTATAATTGAAATTGTACTTTTTTCTTTTAAGAAACAATGATTTAGTAGCCAAGCTATTGCTACCAAATTTTACATAGTTATACTGCGTTTTAAGTACTTTTTCTCGATTGTGGCTACTACGTGGCTACTAATTTTTTAACGAGAAAATAGTAGAACGGAGTATATAAAATGTTACATAAACTAACTAAATCTTTTGTCGATAAAGTTACATTTGAAAAATCAGGTCAAATTTTTTATCGCGATTCAGAGTTGTTGGGTTTTGGCTTACGTGTAGGTAAGACCGCAAAAGTTTATTTTGCTGAGGCCAAGCTTCATGGAAAAACCGTCAGAAAATCTATTGCACGACATAACGTTGTCTCTTTGGATGAAGCGCGTACACAAGCTAAATCGTACTTAGCTGAAATCTCTAGAGGTAAAAACCCTCATGATGAAGAAAAAGCGAGAAAGGCTAAATTAGTTACATTAACCGAAGTGCTAGAAAACTATATTGAAGCACGTGGAAATCTGCAGCGCAGCACCATTCAAGATTATCGACATACCTTTGATTATTATCTTAATGACTGGCTAAACAAGCCGGCTATAGAAATTACTAAAGATATGGTCGAGCTTAAGTTTCGTAAGATCAGTATAACGAGCCCCTCTCAGGCAAATAAAACCATGCGAAACTTTAGAGCCGTCATGAACTATGCCATCATGAAATATGAAGATAGCAATGGGGACTCTATTTTTCGACATAATCCAGTTGTCAGAATTACGCAATTGCGTGCTTGGCATCGGCCAATCAGAAAAAGCACCCTTATTAAACATTATGATTTAGCTCCATGGCATAAAGCTGTGATGAATTTATCTAATGATTCAATAGCGCCTAATCGTGAAGTCGTTAAAGACTTTTTGTTGCTAGTCTTATTTACAGGGCTAAGAAGAAACGAAGCCGCTAAACTTACTTGGAATCGAGTCGATCTCAAAGATAAAACGATGGTGATCAAAGACACTAAGAATCATTCTGATCATACTTTGCCGCTCACTGATTTTTTATATGACTTACTGAATAAAAGAAAAGATGAAGCAAAAACTAAATATGTTTTTCCGAATGAAAATAATACCGGCTACATGACAGATCCTAAGAAACAGATAGTGAGAGTGGTTAATGAAAGTGGTGTAAATTTTAGTACGCATGACCTTAGGCGCACTTTTATTACGATAGCTGAAAGTTTAGATATATCTGCCTATGCGTTAAAACGTTTACTCAATCATAAAATGACCAATGATGTGACGGCAGGTTATATCATTAGTGATGTAGAAAGGTTACGTATACCGATGCAAAAAATCACAGATTACATTCTGATTTGTCTTGGCCAGAAAGAAATAGCATCAGTGATTCCGCTTCAATTAAATCAAGTAAACGGCTAAACTATATTGACATCTGTAACGTTACGCATTACAGTTATTAAAATTGAAAATAAAAAATGATCAAAACCTTCAAACATAAAGGACTCAAAGATTTCTTTGAGAGTGGAAGCAAGGCAGGGATTAGACCCGACCACGCTTCTAAACTTAGTCGCCAGTTAGTACGTCTAGATATAGCTAAAGTACCAGCGGATATGAATTTACCAGGATGGAGGCTACATCCTTTAGAAGGTGAATTAGCCGGACATTATTCCGTGACTGTAAATGGTAACTGGCGATTAACTTTTATGTTTGATGGCGAAGATGCGATCTTGGTTGATTACCAAGACTATCACTAGAAAGGAATTAATATGAGCAGAATATATAATCCGCCACATCCTGGCGAAACTTTGAGGGAGGATGTACTTCCTGCCCTTGGATTGAGTGTTACTGAGGCTGCAGATCAGCTTGGTGTAGCACGCCCCTCTTTATCACGTGTGCTTAACGGTCATGCTGCTATTTCACCAGAGATGGCGCTACGCATAGAGCAATGGCTGGGTATTGAGAATGGTGGTCGCGCTGATTTATGGTTAGCAGAACAAGCTTCTTATGATCTCTGGCAAGCAAGAAGCAAATTCAATGCGAAGGTTAAACCTGCCGAGCTTTTGGCTGCTTAAATACTTTATGAGATTGCTAGATGGAATTATTAATAAAGCACTCTTCCATTTTTTCAATCTTTTTGAACCTAAGTCCAAGTCAATACCGCCTAACACCCCACAGTTAGTTGCTAAACGTTTTCGTCAGCTATTTGTAGATCACGGTGTTGAAGAAACGCGTATTCCTAGATTTTTTTCAAAAATCACTTTAGAAGATCTTCAGTCAGACAGTTTGCTTATTAAGAAGCTCACGCCCGAACTTATCAATGAAGTTGCACAATTATTTAATGTTAGGTCGGAGTGGTTGGAAGGAGTTGATAACACAATCTATCTTTCACAAACTTGCTATAAAGAACCAGAAGACTTTTTTACATTCCTAAAAACCATTAAATATGGAAAATCAGATTTTCCTTTTAGAGTTATTTCATCGGTTGAAAAATTTGATTATAAAGATGATTCCCGTCAGCCATTTTCAATTGTCTACGTAGAGAAAATTGCTGAGCTAGGTGATGATAATATCTATCGTTATTATTTAGATGCTGGTTGGACATGGAGCCATCGGGAATGTCGTATGCAACTTAAGGCAATGGCGTTGTTATATTGGCGAGATGTAAAACGCCCCATTACTTTTTATAAAGTACCTCACGACATATATTTGCAGATTGAAGAACTTCAGCTAATACCTTATCCATATTTGAAAGGCCCTTTAGTTAGCGACCCGTCAGTAGAAGATTATATTTCTGATCCACAATTTAGTGGCGTGGCTAAAGAATATGATGAGTTGCCTGCTGTTCTCGAATATATTCAAGTAAACAATCTTTCTGAATTGACTATTCCTAAATCAACAATCGATCTTAGCAAGACAATAGAAAAAGCAGGTACTAAGCAAGCCAAAGTAATTAAAGGAGGCCGTGCTAAAAATCAATTGCTATCTGAGATTAAAGAACTATTTCTTATCCAGTATAGTGATCGCATATTAAAGGATGAAATATCATCAAGACAGGCTGCATTTGAGTTTTATGATTCACTTAACGAAAATCAAGAAATAATTCTTTCTCGCTCATCTAGAGATTATGAAAAAGCCTCACCAGATGAACGACGTATGAACGCGATGAGGACGCTAACTGCCCATATTTCAAAATACAAAAAGAAAAACTAGCACGCAATGTACTACATTTAAATTATCACCCCACCTGTAGAATCAACCCTCCCAAGCATTTGTACTACATCTAACTAGCATATGTAATATCTATCAACTTCACCTTTTTGCAAACTGTTTCCACTTTCAACAAACAAAAGGAAACAGAAATGCAAACTCAATTACTTAGTACGCCTCAGGCGGCTAAATTTCTTAATGTCAGTATCGCTTTTTTAGAACGAGATCGCTGGGCAGGTGCGAGAATACCCTACGTTAAAGTAGGTTCTCGTGCTGTGCGTTATCGCTTAGATGATTTAGAGGACTATATAAATAGCAATCGCCAACAATCTGTATTGGAGGTGATCAAATGATTAATCTTGATCACTACTCATTCGAAGATGAGTTTAACCATAAAACATTAACCGCTGATCACCCTTTTATGTGGGGTCAGTATATTAATCAACCTATCTATGAACAAGATTACCAATGGCGGCTAAAAATCCAACCTTTTACAAAAGGAGGTTTTGAGGCTAAAGCCGTTTTAGTTAATCGCAATCACCTTAATCGATTGGTAAATGCAAACCGTGAAGGAGGGCGGCGATCTGTTCCAAAAGAAAAAGATGATGCGACTGCTAAACGTGATTTAGAAAAGTGTGCTTATCGTGCGGCTAGAATGGTTCGTCAATTATGCTTAGAGATTCGTGCGGATCGCCTACTTACGCTTACTAGCCGCCATATCCTTACTGACTATGATGACACAATTGCCACATGGAAAAGATTTATGCGAATTTTGGACAGTGCTGATCAAAAGTTTGAATATATAGCTGTACCTGAATTGCATAAGAATGGTGAGCATTACCATATACACGCTGCCATTAATGGCTTTGTAAGAGCTGATATGCTGCGAAGGTGCTGGCAGATGGCGTTAGGTGGCAAGGGCGATGAAAAAGGCCAGCAAGCGCTTGGAAACGTTGATATTAAGCGCAACCCACGGTATGGCACAGATAAAAACAAGCAAACGATAGGCATAGCACGGTATATTTCTAAATACATTACTAAAAGCTATTTAGATCATCATCAATTCAATCGTAAAAGATATTGGGCACCAAGAACAATCAAGCTGCCGAAATCATCAGGTGAATGGATGCGTGCTGAAACAGTTGCTGAGGCCGTACAAGAGCTTTATTCACGCTTTGATACTGCAATCATGGTTGAAGCTGCAAGAGATAGTCTATACATCACAGAAGCTAATACACCGATGATATTTTTTAGGTATTTGCCTAGTGAAAACGATTCCTTTCCTGTGCCATTCTAGGACGTGGCGGTGGCGTCGCGGCGCGCACGCGCCAGCGGCGGACGGCGGCGCAGCCGCAACGTCCCTAGACTAGATATAAAGGACATTTAAGAACCAAATAATAATAAAAAAAGTTTGAAAATAGACATCTAGATCATTCGCTTTGATCGTAAAACGGACGTTCACTAACTAATGCTGTTCAGTTGCTTCCGACCCTTAGCAGACATTCACTTAATTTTACTGAATGACGTCACACCCCATTGCAGACCTTCGCACTAGTTTAGATAATTCATTTATTTAACTAAATACGAGTCGACTCTTATGACATTTGCAAGTTTCCTAGTCAGAAAGTATGTTTAATTGTTACTACAATTCTATTTGGCCACTGCTTTTGTAATTAGTTGGATTGACTAATATCTTTGATGAATCTTACTTTTTCACGTTTTTCAATTTGCGTGACACAACCATCGTGAACTAAGACTGGACAGAACAAAAGCCAGAGTCATGTTGCAGACCTTCCACTGCACGTAGAATTTCCTCAGCTATATTGCTTTAGGTGCAGTACTATTGAAGTTACTACTTATAATCGTATGGTTATTAAGTGTCATTTAAATTTCAAATTAAGTTCGTTACATGCGAACGCATGGGCTAAGACATCTACTGATTTTGTGCATTATGTAACACACTTCTTTATTAGTACAACACTTAGGTCAGCGTATCACCACGCCCCAAGGCAATTTACCGACAGCGATCGTTTGCACGACCTGCTGTGTGGTTGTGTCAATGACGGAAATATCGTCTGAGCGGCCGTTAGCGACATAAAGCTTCTTACCATCAGGTGTCATGGCCATATTCCATGGTCGTTTGCCTACCTTTATGGTTGCTGCAACTGTGTTGCTTTTAGTCTCAATCACGCTCACCGTGCCATCACCACCATTTGAAACGTACACATTGGCACCATCTGGCGAAACAGCAATTCCATTTGCTCTTAAACCAGTTGGTATGCTTTTTATTGCCTTCCAACTGCTTGTATCTATTACTTCCGTTAAATTGGCCTCTTCATTGGCTATATATGCAAATTTGCCATTAGGCATAAAACCTATACCTCTCGGATGCCCAGCTGACTTGATGCGAGCAACAGATTTATGGGTCGCCACATCAAGCACGTCAACATCGCTACTTTCCTCGTTACTCGCTAGAAGCCATTTTCCATCTAGCGAATACACGCAATGCTCTGGATTCTTTCCTTGTATTTTCACCTTATGCGACATTTTCAATGAGGCGATATCGACAAAGGCTACAGCGTTTTCTTCTTCCAAGCATACGGCCATGGTATTACCATCAGGCGATAGATTGATACCTTCTGGACTCTGACCAACAGAAATTTTCTTCTGCAACTTATGCGTAGCAAGATTCACTACTTTAAGCGCGCCACTTTCGGCATCGACCACAAACAAAGTTTTAGCTGCAGAATCAAGCGCAAGTCCTTGAATTTTTTTGCCTAGCCGTCCCGTGCTTGGTAAAGTATGTGTAATCTGGTCGGTAGCAGTGTCGATTACGGAGACCGTACCATCCTTCTCGTTAGGTACATATGCATACGGTGCTGCCAATGCCTGGCCACTGGCAGATAAAGCCGCCACAAGCAATATGGTAGTTTGTTTAAACTTCATGGATGTCGCCTTGCTTGATTTCATCATTAATTCACCTTGCTTAATTTGTAAAAAAGCCAGACACGGATCAGGCGTCTGGCGTAATCACTTTGGAGAGTGATGAAGTACATCATAATTAGATGTTGGCGACCTAGATACTTAATAAATCCCAAAATAGCATGGGATAAATTCCCGAATTTAAGCACAGAGCTATTTTCCAGTTTCTAGTGCCTTTTTTAGACCAATAGCCGCTGCATCATAAAACTCATTTATTGCCTTATTTGCCGCTGGATTATCCGCGCCTGCTGGAGCTTCCATCGTATTGGCTTTGTTGTAAAAACGTGCGGTTAAAGTGACTGTAGAGGTACCTGCTGCTTTGCCTGCTTTTACTTGCGCCACAGTGCGGTAGTTGCTCACGGCAATGGTGCTGTCTTTGCCGTCCACCAATTTATAATCCAGCTTCATGTCCGCATCATTAGCTTCGCGTAGTTTTTCTAAAAATGTAGTGCCATTTTTCAGTGTCACTAAACGGTGCGGTAAGGTTTTACCAGATTCTTCATCTTTTCTATCTTCTAATTTCACATTGGTCACATCGGGGTGCCAATTGCCAATCGCACCAAAATCTTTAAGTAGCGCCCATGCTTTTGCTGGCTCGGCTTTTACTTCAAACTCTTTGACCACTTTTTGACCACTTGGGCCGTGTGCGAAAGCTGTTACAGGTAACAAACAAGCCACGGCTAACATTGTTAAAAACTTTTTCATGCTGGCTATTCCTTTTACTTATTTATTTAATTACTGCGCTTCAAGCACTTTTTTTAGATTTGGCAAACCTGCGTCATACACGCCTTCAACCGCTTTTACAGCAGTTTCGTTGTCTTCACCTGGTTTTGGATGCACATCATTGGCTTTATTGTAAAAGCGACCTGTCCAAGTAACCGTTGATTCACCTGCCGCAGGGCCAGCTTTTACCGTCATTACCGCACGGTAACCACTCACAGGTAACACGCCTTCTACAATTTTGTATTCTAATTTCATTTCTTCATCTGAATTGATGGTTTGCTTTTCTAAAATTGTGCCACCGCCTTTTAAAGTGAGTAAGCGATGTGGTAATAGCACGCCATCTTGATCAGCCTTCGTTTCAGTTGTGGTGCTTTCTACTGCTGGATGCCATTTATGAATTCCGCCAAAATCTTTCACCACTGCCCACACTTTGGCAGGCTCGGCTTTAATGACTACCTCACGTATTACTTTTTGCTGTGAGGGGGCATTTGCCGCACTGGCTGACAATGGCAATAACAATGTGGTGGATAGAATAAAAGCTAAAAATTTCATAAAGTAAAACTCCTTTAATAAAAAACGACTATCAAAAATTAAATGCTTGAGCTGTTTAATGAACCATCTCAAACACCTGCTTTAAACCTTGTAAACCTGCTTCATAGTGCGCTTCTACTGCTGTTATTGCTGCTGTATTATCTTGCCCTGCGGGGGCTTGCATGGCGTTGGCTTTATTATTAAACCTGCCGACCCAAGTCACCACACTTTCACCTGTAACTAGACTAGGCTTAACGCTAAGGGCATCAGAATAACTGCTCACCGCGATATCGCCCGCAATCATCACTACGCCTAACTTCATTTCGCCAACCTGTGTTTCACGTTGTTTTTCGGTCATGCTACCGCCATTTTTAAGCGTTAATGTACGAAAGTTCGTTACTTTTCCCTCCGAGTCTGGCTTATTTTCTAGCTTGCTTGCCAACACATCAGGATGCCATTTTTGCATTGCTCCAAAATCATTCACCATTGCCCACACTGTGGCTGGCTCAGCATGAATGGTGATTTCTTTAGTCACCTTTTGCGGGCTAGGGCCACATGCACTTGAGTACAAAGGGCTTGATATGACGACGATCAATGTCGCCGTCATTAAAGAGCGATTAAGCTTGTTATGCATTTATTGCTTTACTTCTTGGATGGCGTTTTCTCTGTCAGTAAATAAGCAATGTAATTGCCTTTTTCTTGCGAGGTGCAATCGCTACCAACCACTTCATTACAATGCTCGGTGAATTTCTTTTCTACATTTTTAACTGAGCTAAAGCGTTTTGCATTTACGGTTGGAGCTAACGGCTTGATTGATTTTCCTGTCACAATATGCTTGCCCGTATCGGCCGGATTTGCCGTATGGCAAGATGCGCAAGCAATGGCTTTTCCTGGGTTTTTAGTGTCACCTTTAAACTGTATGACTTCACGATTAAAGAAAGTTTTCCCTTCTTCAGCAGATAATCCTGCGTAACTTGCATCCGCAGCTTTTGCCGCTGCGGCATATTTATCAGCAATTTTTTGTGCGGTCTCTGCATCTGCGAACACCTGCATTGATGCTGTGGCCAGCATGGCGAATAACATATAACTTGTAATTTTCATTTAGTACTCCTTGGTAATTTAAATATATAGATTGATAAAAGTATCTTAGTGCGGGTTGCCGATAAACTGTCCGAATGCACGACTTTTTGAACCTGTGGCAATGCTGTTGGTTTTTTGGTTGGTTTTCGCGTCAATCACGTCCAGCGCATCATCCATCCAACTAGCGACATAGATGCGATTATGTTTGGCGTCGTAACTAATACCTTCTGGAAAACCACCTACTGGGATGGTTGCAATGACTTTTTGCAATTTGGTATCAATCACCGAAACACTATCAGCCCCAGTGTTGCTCACATAAGCGCGTGAGCCATCTGTGTTGGTCACCACACAATAGGGATGATCACCTACCTTGATGGTGGCGGTCACTACGTCTCGACGTGTATCAATCACTGAAACCGAGTCGCTTTCAACATTCACCACGTATAAACTACGGCCTTCGCCACCTAGCGCCATGCCAAATGGATGCTGGCCAACGGCAATTTTATTCACTACTTTTAATGAACGCACGTCAATCACGCCGACTTCATTACTATCACGATTTGCTACATATAAACTTGCACCTTCGCGACTCACCACCATGCCTGCTGGGGCCTTGCCCATACTGACTTCTTTATAATGCTTACCTGCATCAGGGGCTAACACGTCTTTTGTGTCAAACACCATCACGCGATCTTGAAACCAATCTGCCACAAATAATTGCGAGGCATTTTTACTTAAAGTGATGCCTACTGGCGAAATAGTGAGATTAATTTCTCCGATCAGTTTATTGGTGCGCATATCAATGATGCTGATTGAACGACTTTCTACGTTAGTGACATATAGTCTATTTTCAAAATGGTCAATCGTAACCCCTACTGGCGCCTTGCCTGTAGGGATGGTCGCAACCACTTTGTCGATACCTAAATCAATTACAGAAACATTATCTGCGCCTTGATTGGTTATGTAGGCAAAGGGTGCAGCAAACAAACTGATTGAGGCTAGTAAAAAAAGACTACCCAGCAATACGGGTAGTCTTTTAGATTGTTGCTCGCTTAAGCGCATGAAACGATTACCACTTAATGTTTTTAGCATCGCCACGGAAATTACCACGGATGAAGTAAATAATGCGCCACAAATCATCTTCCGTTTTGATGAGCTGGCCATGTGCAGGCATTGGGCCGACGACATTTTCACGACCTTTACGGGTATAACCTTGTTTTAGCAACTCATCACTACCTAAAGCCACCAAGCGGAATAAGGTGTCATCATCAGCACCATACACCCAAGTTTCGTTAGATAAGGGTGGACACATACCGCCACCACCATTGCCGCCGTGGCAGCCATTACAGCTTATGCTCATGTATTTTTTCTTACCTGCTTCAACCAAATCCGGGTTCATTGTCGTATATGAGTACGGGTTTTTTAATGTGCCTTTGGCTGCAGTCGTTGCAACATCATGCGGTGATTTATCTGAGCCTAATGGTTTGATTTCTGCGGCAGTAGATTTTTTCTTTTGTGCTGGCAATGCAAAGCCATCTGCACCAACAGCAGGCGCGGCAGCGGCTTCTGGTGTTGCTGGTGTTTCAGCGGCCGCTACTACTATTTTCTTTACCTCACTTGTAGGTACAGCATCCACCTTTTTAACTTCAGTCACCACTGCTGATTTAGCGCTTTCTGTATTTCTATCTGTACCTGCGGCGCAAGCATTGAGTGACAACATACTTAATATGGCAATAATGCCTGCATGACGAAATTTCATTTCAAAGCCTTTCAAAATATAAATAAAACTCACTAAAAACCATTTTGTAGCTAACTAGACATTTAACGCTGTACAGGTGGTTTCGTATGACGGATTAAATCCTAAAATAATGTAGGATTTAATCCCGCCCGCTTTCACCAAGCTATTGCGCAGGTTTTTCTAGCATCACAACCGCTTTTTGTGAGTCGTTTTGTTTGGCTATTTGCAATGCAGTTTTACCTTCGTCATCTTTCATGTCTGCTTTTGCGCCTGCTTTTAATAGCAAGCTTACAATCATGTCTTGATCTTTATGCGCCGCAATCATCAGCGGGGTGACGCCAGCCGCATTTTTTGCATTAGGATTCGCTTTGTATTGCAACAAAGTTTGTGCCATCACCAAGTTGCCTTTAGTCACGGCTAACATTAAGGCATTGTATTTACCTGTACCCATCGCAAAATCGGGGTTAGCGTTGTTATCTAGCATAGCCACTGCTGCATTGGCTTTATTGTCATTCACCGCCATCGCTAGCGCGGTTACGCCGTCTTTATTGGTCAGGTTAAAGTCTGCTTTGTGTTT
>CANNEG010000053.1:0-11350 GCA_947503455.1 Betaproteobacteria bacterium | reverse complement strand
ATGCGCTATAACCAGAATTTAATGAATCACTAAAGTTGCCACGCGTCCAAGGATAAGGATAAATATAAGGCTCTATCGCCATAATCGCATCTAAATCATTTAACTGCATGGGTCTAAATTGATCATTAGACGCCAATCCATAAGGAGCGTTAAGCTTCACCATCATAGCCGTAAGCCTTGTTCACGCTCTAAAGTTTTCAGTGCCACACGATTGCGAATATAAAGTGGCATTGCTTCGCTTGCTGGCCTTGCATCGCCTCTTGCAAAAATAGGCTGTGCCAAAGCTAATATGGCGCTCGCTGTGGGTAATAATTGTGGTTGAGTCGCTAGCAACTGGGCGGCATAAACCTTACTTAATTGCACATCATATGTTTGCCAGCCACTGCCAGCACCAATCCAGCCGGTGTTTTCTATAGCGGGAACGTCATCAGGTTTATATACGCCAGGCTCAATTACCGTTTGCCACTGCCCTACTATTTTTTCATAAGCCGCATGATAAACCTCGCCCATGCGTGCATCTAAACAAGTGATGACTTTTTCTGCGCCACTTGCTTCTGCCAAAGCTAGCAATGTAGAAATTGCAACCACAGGTAAATTAGCCCCGAAGCCAAGCCCTTGCGCAACTCCAGCCGCAATGCGTACCCCAGTAAATGAACCCGGGCCTGAACCAAAGGCAATGCCTTGTAAATCTTTTAACTGCAAGCTTGCCTGATTAAGCAAAGCTTGAATCTGCGGTAAGATAATTTGCGAATGCGTTTGCCCTGCATTGATATTAAACGTGAAAAATTCATCGCCTTTCATTAAAGAGAGCGATAAGTATTCAGTAGAGGTGTCGAATGCGAGTAAATTCACGTTAGATTTAATGTTCATTTTTGTCAGATGCTATTTTGCCACGCATCTGCTTAATTTGCCCGCGTTGCGTTTTACTTTCTAACCGCCTTTGCTTAGCGCCATAACTCGGTCTAGTGGCGTAACGCATGGGTTTTATTTGATTAGCTACGTTAATAATCTCATGTAAGCGTTTAATGGCATCTTTTTTATTGGCCTCTTGCGTGCGATATTGCTGCGCTTTTAAAACTAAAACGCCTTCATCGGTAATGCGGCTATCTTTCAAATGCATTAAGCGCTGCTTTAACCAATCACTCAAACTTGAGGCTGGAATATCAAACCTTAAATGAATCGCACTAGAAACTTTATTGACATTCTGCCCGCCTGCACCTTGGGCACGAATCGCGCTAAGTTCGTATTCAGTTTCTGGGATTAAGATCATATCTGATTGAGTTACGGCAAATCTTCAAAAAATCCCTGCACCTCGGACAATTCACGTGTTCTTTTAAAGGGAGGCAAACTTTGCCAGATTTTCTTACCGTAAGATTTACTAATTAGGCGTGGGTCACAAATCATCAACACGCCTCTATCATTTTCATCTCGTATCAAGCGCCCAGCACCTTGTTTGAGCGTGATGACAGAGTAAGGTAATTGATATTCCATAAAGGCATTTTTGCCTTCCGCATTCATTTTATCCACGCGTGCAGAGAGAACAGGGTCATCGGGGGGTGCAAAGGGCAACTTATCAATAATCACTACGCTTAAGGCTTCACCACGAACATCAACGCCCTCCCAAAAACTTTGTGAGCCGACGAGTACTGCATTACCTAATTTGCGAAAACGATCTAACAGTTCGGTGCGCGAGCTTTCGCCTTGTAATAACAGGGGGCTTTCTATGCCATTTTCAGAAAAGGCCTCTTTCAGTAACGCGTGAATTTCGCGCATGGCGCGCAAGCTGGTAGATAGCACAAAGGCTCTGCCACCGCTGGCCTGCAACACGGGTAAAGCTGCCGCTACTACACATGCAGTATAACTCGAGCTATTGGGGTCTGGCATATCAGGCGGCACATACAAAAGCGCCTGCTCTTGATAATTGAAGGGGCTTTCCCAGAAAGCCGTTTTAGCGTCTATTAAGCCCATTTGCGCTTGATAGTGACTAAAATCACCTTTAACTGCGAGTGTCGCTGAAGTGAATATCCATGCACGTGGTTGCGCATTCAGCTGTTTTCCAAAACCTTCAGCAACACTTAAAGGTGTGGCGTGTAACTGTACAGAATGTGTAAAAACTTCTACCCAACGTACTAAATTATTATTTTCAGCAGATTGCCAGCGTGCAAATAAATCATACAAAGCCTCGCTACGTTGCCAGCATTTTTCTAATAAAGGGTCGCGAGCTGCTTGTGTTTCAAGTACTTTAGCCAGTGCTTTTAATTGGCTTTGCATGTGATTAAACGATTCTTCAAACCCTTTTAAGGCGAGTGCTTTTTGCACAGGTAAGCGTGAGCCTTCATAGGCAAAAATCAGCCTGAAATCTTTAGCAGATTTTTCTAAACTTGGAATCGCTTTGCCTAACTCAATACAGTCTTTCGCGAGGGTTAAATGCGCTGCTGTGCAGTCGTGAGCTAGCTCTATAATTTGGCTGGTTGAAACATCTTCACCAAAAAAAAGCCCTGCGACTTCAGGTAACTGATGTGCCTCATCGAATATGACCGTATTGGCACTCGGTAAAAGCTCTGCTACACCTTCATCTCGCAACATTACGTCGGCAAAAAATAGATGGTGATTCACGACTACTACATCGGCAGCTAATGCTTGTTTTCGAGCTTCCATCACAAAACATTCTTTGTAATAAGCGCAATCGCCACCTAAACAGTTATCACGAGTTGATGTCACGTTAGCCCAAATCATGGCATTTTCTGGCACGGTATTGAGCTCACTTTTGTCGCCAGTTTTAGTATTTTCAGAAAAAGTTTTAATAATATGCACATATTTTGCATCTTCACGTGAGGCAAAGCGGCCTTCTTGCTCTGCACGTTCAAGATGATAATGGCATACGTAATTAGCGCGGCCTTTTAACATAGCGACTGTGACGGGTACTTTTAACGCATCGCGCACATTGGGTAAGTCGCGACTATACAATTGATCTTGCAAGTTTTTGGTACCGGTCGAAATAATCACTTTGCCACCAGTGAGCAAGGCTGGCACTAGGTAGGCAAAAGTTTTCCCTGTTCCCGTGCCTGCTTCAGCGACCAGTTGCGTGTTATGTTCAATAGCTTCTGCAATCGCCGAGGCCATTTCTAGTTGTTGGTTGCGCTCGCTATAGCCTTTGATGTGCTTGGCTAAAATGCCATCTTTTTCAAAAACTTGGCGCATAGTATGTGTCGTCATAAGGGCTGCCATTATCCCACGACTTAATGATTTTCAGGCTATTAGACGAGCACTAAAAATGACATAAAGCTAGGATTCATCATGGCTAGCGATATTAAAATACTCATATAAAACATATGGCTAGCTAAAAAATAGGTGCTTTATTGAGCATTGGGTTATAATCTTGCCTGTGATTAAACTTATTAAAAACCGTTATTTTGTGTGTTTGCTACTGGCATTAGCCAGTGCATCATGTGCTGCCGTTGAGCCTGCCCCAGATGAAGCGCCTACTGAAACACAGATTCAAGCTCAATCGATAGACATTAATGATGCAAGTTGGTCAGCGCGCGCGCGCGAAGTGCTGGTGAACGCCCTGAGTTTGACGGGCGTTCGGTATAAATACGGGGGAAACTCGCCTGAAACTGGTTTTGATTGTAGTGGGTTTGTGCGTTACGTTTTTAAGCAGGCAACCAGCTTAACCTTACCGCATAGCGCACTTGCCATTAGTCAGATTGGTAAAACAGTCCCCAAAAATGAATTGCAGCCAGGCGATTTAGTTTTTTTTAATACGCTAAAAGCGACTTTTTCCCATGTTGGTATTTACTTAGGTAACAATCGCTTTATTCATTCTCCTAGCAAGGGCGGACAAGTGCGAGTGGAAAATATGCAAGATGGCTACTGGGCAAAACATTTTAACGGTGCGCAGCGCATCGAGCATAGCAAGGTTACCAGTCAAGAATAACAATAGTCTCAAACCCTAAGAAGTGGGCGTCGAGGTGTTTTTGTCAGAATGTCCCAAGTCTCGATGAGGATCTATGCAATCACGCACTAGTTGCTTCACTTCTTTAGCTTCAGGGAAGCGACCAGCGTCTTTACGTGAAAAAAGCAATTGCTGATTGAGTGTGATATCAAAGATCCCATTACTACCAGGCCTCAGTGATACGCTCGTTAAGTCTTGTTCAAAAGTGGTGAGTAGTTCTTGAGCCAGCCAGGCGGCGCGTAAAAGCCAGCGGCATTGTGTGCAATAAGTTATTTCGATATGGTGTTGAATCAATTTATAAGTCCTTGCTGGTATACTTTAGTTTATTAATATTAGTGTAGATATTCGCACTCATTGGAACTATTAATACTAAGTTTGTCTTAAACTTGTACGCTTTCTTTAGCTAGGGATAATAATACATGCAAGCTAGAAATAAATATCAAGGGTTTACCAAAGTCGCTCTTGTGTGCTCAGGGTTAATACTCGGCCTTATGCTGAGCTTAACATACTCAGCAGTGGCAGAGAAAATGGCCAAACCGCAACTACCCCTAGAAGACTTGCGTGCCTTTGCTGAAGTATTTGGCAAAATTAAAAGCGATTACGTAGAGCCAGTAGAAGATAAAAAGCTCATTTCTGAAGCCATTAGCGGCATGCTAACTGGTTTAGATCCACATTCAACGTATATGGACGTAGATGCATTTAAAGATATGCAGGCATCTACGCAAGGCGAATTTGGTGGCTTAGGTATTGAAGTTGGCATGGAAGATGGTTTGGTTAAGGTGGTCTCACCGATTGAAGATTCGCCTGCATACGCTGCTGGTATCAAAAGCGGCGACCTTATCATGAAGTTAGATGAAAAACTCGTTAAAGGCATGAGCCTGAACGATGCTGTAAAAATCATGCGTGGTAAACCTGAGACGTCTATCAAGCTCACCATATTGCGCAAAAATGAAGTAAAGCCACTGTTAGTTACGCTAATACGCGCCATCATTAAAAACAAAAGCGTGAAATACAAAATGACTGAGCCAGGCTATGCCTATGCACGCGTAACGCAGTTCCAAGAACATACTGGTGAGGACCTCGCAAAAGCGATTAAAGCCATGTCTGATGAAAATAAAGGTCCTTTTAAAGGCTTTGTTTTAGATTTACGTAATGATCCAGGTGGTTTACTCAACGGCGCTGTGGGGGTTGCTGCGGCATTTCTACCTAAAGACACTTTGGTGGTGTATACCGAGGGTCGTGCGCCTGATTCAAAAATGAATCTTACCGTTAGCCCAGAAAATTATGCTCGCGGTGGTATTGCTAATGACTACATGCGTGATATCCCTGCAGATTTAAAAACTGTGCCTATGGTTGTACTTATTAATGCGGGCTCTGCTTCTGCTTCAGAAATCGTGGCAGGCGCACTGCAAGACCATAAGCGTGCAACCTTAATTGGTGTTCGCACATTTGGTAAGGGTTCTGTGCAGACCATTATGCCGATGAATAACGGTGCAGCTATTAAGTTGACTACTGCGCGCTACTTCACACCCAAAGGCCGATCAATCCAAGCTAAAGGCATTGAGCCGGATTACTATGTTGAAGATGGTACAGATCAATCAAACAATATTCATGAGGCTGATTTGTCGCGCCATTTATCTAATCCTAAGGATGCACAAGCGGGTGTTCCGGTAAAATCTGAAGCATCATCTCGTGCTAAAGAAGCTGCTCAAGCTAAACTAAATGAGAAAAAATATGCAGAAGCGATGGCGCCTATTGAGCCTGCAAGTAAAGAAGATCTTCAATTTGCACAAGCCATGAATTTTCTTAAAGGTAACCCGGTGATTAAATCAGAGCCGCCAAAAGTAGAAGCGGCGCTTAGCAAATAAGACTGGCTACATAATCACTCCTTATCACCCGCCTTGCACACAAGGCGGGTTTTTTATGCCATGCTCAGCTTAAGACAACAATGCTAGGTTTATAATAGCGTCATGACTTTATCTATTAATGAGTTGGTGGTAGAAGCTGATCGTTGCGTGGCTTGCGGCTTATGTTTACCACATTGCCCAACTTACAGAAAAACAGGCTCTGAAGCAGATTCGCCACGTGGTCGCATTCAACTCATGCGTGCTGTCGCCCAAGATATTTTGCCGAATAATAATCGGTTTAAACAGCATATAGATCTTTGCTTAAGTTGCCGTAGTTGTGAGTCCGCTTGCCCTAATAATGTTAATTATGGCGCTTTAGTGGATAGCACGCGGGCAATATTTATCCGGCAAAAAAGCATTTGGTCGACTCTGGCAAAGCCATTTATACGTTACCGCTTTTTAACGAATGGCTTAACTTGGCTGATTTGGCTAATACAACAATGTAAGTGTGATGGCTTACTTAAACGCCTCAATCCAGCGGCAAAATTATTGCCAGTCATCAATAAACCGGTGAGATGGAAATCGTTATACCCCACAGCGGTAGCTTTTAGACAAGGTAGCGTTAGTTTGTTTTTAGGATGTGCTAGTCATGCACTGGATAGCGATACATTAAAAGCCAGTATTTATGTATTAAATACACTTGGTTTTGATGTGCATATCCCAGCGAAACAAAGTTGCTGTGGCAGTATTGCTAGACAAATGGGGGATATAGCTGAATCAAATAAACTGCTGGCAATCAATCAGCAAAGTTTTGACTCTGCTATGCCTATATTGACGGTGGCAAGTGGTTGCGGTTCTGGGCTGAATGACTATTTGTCTAATCATAAAGTGCAAGACATCGGTGCATTTTTAGTATCGTGCGATTGGTCTAAAGCAAATATTGTAGCGCTTAATCAACGCATTTATGTGCAAGACCCCTGTAGCCTACGTAACGGACAAAAAAGCCACGCATCTGTTTATGGGTTACTTAAAAAAATCCCTCAAGCTGAGGTGCTTGCGCTAGCAGGCAATGGCCAGTGTTGTGGTGGTGCGGGTGCTTACATGCTGACGCAACCCACCATGGCCAGTCAGTTACTTGGTGACAAACTAATGGCGATTGAATCAGCAGGCGTAGCCGTGCTTGCCACGTCAAATATTGGTTGCAGTTTGCACATTGCCAAAGGTTTACGAGAGCAAAACTTAAGTGTTTCGATCTTGCATCCCATACAGATAATGGCCAAACAAATGGGATTTAAAATTCAGTAGCCAAATAGTGGCTTTACAAAGTCATTTGAGCGTAAACTACAACTATGTTAAATAGATTAGATGTGCTGGTTTAACGTGGCGTTACTGATACTCCCACTTCCATTACCAGTTCATTTTCAATGAAACATGTGCCAAAGTTGATGACAACTTCAACCTACTATAGATAAAAGGTCAGTAATGCAAAAATTTAGCGATGTATTATTAACGCTTGACGATGCTTCACATGTGCAGCGTATCGAGCTTTTCAACAGTGATGGTAGCCCTGCAGGCGTTATAGAAAATAAGCCTGGTAGCCAAGGCTCAGTGAAAGTGTACTATCACCTGTTTCGTATGTATGGTGAAATCTCTCTAGACGCTGCTGTCGAAGGCTTAAGTTTATTTGCAGAACACACTAGTGATGCAGAAAACTGTCCCGGCAAGCATCCTAATGTAGATCGATTATTGAATCTTTTAGAAGATGAGAAACCACTCAAAGTAAAGGTCACGGAGAGCTAAGCTTAATTTTTAATTGATTGAGTGCTTTCGCTCAATCTATAGGTATTAAATTCCCCAGCCTCATCATAAAACCATTACCAGCTAAAACGCCGCTAATAGCAATAAACTTACGCATTATTATTTTATTTAAGTCTTTATCCCTTAAAACTTAGGTAAAATCCTGCTTTTACTTTCCCGTCTAATTTCTCATGTTTGTTCACCCACAATTTGACCCCGTAGTAGTTCATCTCGGCGCCTTTGGTATTCATTGGTATGGCTTGATGTATTTAATTGGTTTTTTGGCATTTATAGGTTTAGGTAAATGGCAAATTAACAATCGCACATGGCATGCTTGGACGATACCCATGTTAGACGACGCACTTTTTTTTGGTGCATTAGGTGTTATTTTAGGTGGCCGCTTAGGGTATGTGCTGTTTTACCAATTTGATTACTTTGTGCATCATCCCAATGAAATCCTAGCGGTATGGCAAGGCGGTATGAGTTTTCATGGGGGCTTTTTAGGCGTGTTAGTGGCTATGGGGCTTTTTGCGCGCAAGTATCAATTGAAATGGCTCAGTATCATGGATTTTGTAGCGCCATTAGTGCCGATTGGTTTAGGCGCTGGGCGCATGGGTAATTTTATTAACGGAGAATTATGGGGACGCGTGACTAATAGCCAATATGGCATGGTGTTTCCTAGGGTTGATCAACTATTACGTCACCCCTCACAACTTTACGAATTTGCGCTTGAAGGCATATGCCTATTTCTAATTCTTTGGATCTATTCTTCTAAACCCAGAGAGACGGGGGCAATTTCAGCTTTATTTCTAATTGGTTACGGTAGTTTTAGATTTATTGCCGAATATACTCGGGAGCCTGATAGATACTTAGGTTTGTTGTCTATGGGATTTAGCATGGGCCAGTGGTTAAGTTTGCCTATGTTGTTAGTGGGTATTTGGATGTGGTTTCAAGCACGTCAAAAAAGATTTGCTTAGATAAGCTTTTCGGATATAAAAAAACGGACGCCCAGGCGTCCGTTTTTTTGTTACAACAACTGATTAATTAAGCGTGGTAAGCACGTTCACCATGCTCACTAGTATCTAAGCCTTCACGTTCTGATTCTTCAGATACACGTAAACCGATGACCATATCTACTAGTTTGAATGCAATCACTGAAACGACTGCTGACACTAAGATGGCTGTACCTACTGCATAAGCTTGAGCCGTCATTTGTGCCGCAAAGTTATATTCACCGACTGCATTAGCTACGTAGTCATATACGCCCATGCCACCTAGTGCTGGGTTTACAAACACACCTGTTGCTAGCGCACCAAAGATACCGCCGACTGCATGCACACCAAATACATCAAGTGCATCATCATAACCAATCATGTATTTCACTTTTGCCACAAAGAAGTAGCAAATTGGTGAAACAAGTAGACCGATGATGATCGCGCCCATTGGGCCTACAAAACCGCAAGCTGGTGTAATGGCAACCAAGCCAGCTACTGCACCAGAAGCAGCACCCAACATAGAAGGTTTACCTTTTAATAACCACTCTGAAAATGCCCATGACAGTGTAGCTGCGCCCGTTGCAATCATTGTGTTAACTAAAGCTAGTGCTGCGTAGCCGTTAGCCTCTAAGTTAGATCCAGCATTGAAGCCAAACCAACCTACCCACAATAAGGCTGCGCCAACCATGGTTAAAGTTAGGCTATGAGGCGTCATTGCTTCTTTACCGTAACCAATACGTTTGCCCACCATGACAGCACCGACTAAACCAGCAACGCCGGCGTTGATATGCACTACAGTACCGCCTGCAAAGTCTAATGCACCTTTAGCCCATAACCAACCTGCGTTAGCCAATACAGTTTCGAGTGATTTAGCATCAGTAATTGCATCAGGACCATCCCAATACCAAACCATATGTGCCATTGGTAAGTAAGAGAATGTGAACCATAGCACCATGAATGCCAAGATTGCAGAGAACTTCATACGCTCTGCAAATGCACCAATAATCAGTGCCGGTGTAATAGCAGCAAACGTAAGTTGGAAAGCCACAAATACAAGTTCAGGAATGACAACCCCTTTACTGAATGTTGCACCCACTGAGTCGGGCGTAATGCCTAGTAAGAAGGCTTTACCTAAACCGCCAAAGAATGGATTGCCGCCAGTAAATGCTACGCTGTATCCATAAATAGCCCACAACACACCCATAAGAGAGAAAATCATAAAGGTTTGCATGAGTACAGACAGCATATTTTTTTGGCGTACTAAACCACCGTAAAATAAGGCTAAGCCTGGAATGACCATTAGGGTAACTAGCACTGTTGAAATTAACATCCAAGCAGTGTCCCCCTTGTTTGGTACGGGCGCAGGAGCCGCAGCAACTGGCGCTGCTTCTGCTGGTGCTGGTGCCGCAGCATCGGCAGCAGCAGGCGCTACTACGGCTGCTGCATCAGCTGCAGGTGCAGCATCATCAGCATAAGTATTAGCAGTAAAGCCTAAGCCCAGTGCAGCAACTAAAGCAAACATCGAAAGTAATTTTTTCATCATGATCCCCTTATAAAGCTTCAATACCGGTTTCACCGGTACGAATGCGATAGACTTGTTCGAGATTAAAGACAAAAATCTTGCCATCACCAATTTTGCCAGTAGCGGCTGATTTTTCAATCGCATCTACGACTTGATCTAGCAATTCATCTTTAATCGCAACCTCTAATTTAACTTTAGGTAAAAAATCTACCACGTACTCAGCGCCACGATATAACTCTGTGTGACCTTTTTGGCGACCAAAACCTTTTACTTCAGTGACAGTAATGCCCTGAACCCCAATGCTTGAAAGGGCTTCGCGCACTTCATCAAGCTTAAATGGTTTGATAATTGCGGATACAAATTTCATGAGTGCCTCCTAGTGAGGCAGGCCGTAGCCCGCCTAAATTAAATTAGAACGTTTTTTGCACGAATGCTGTGAAAGTATTGTCGCCAATGTTTTTACCTTTATATTGGTAATTAGCTGCCTTTGCATTTGTATCTGTGTAATAAGCGCCCACATTTACACCGTTGCTAAACGCCTTAGTAGCACCAACTTTCCAATCGGTATAGCTATATAAATCATTGTTAGCACCACTTGCACCTTTAAACTCCTGACGACCTGCGTGTAAATTAGCGGTGATGCCTGTTTCACCAATTGGGTAATTAGCATTTAATTCTGCATAGTAAGTACCTTGTGCATCAGCAGTGTTTAATCCATCTTTAGAAGCAACATAAGATACTTTAGCTTGCAACCATTGGTAGCTTAAAGCGCCATAGACTTCAGTAGTATCAGCAGATGTGCTTGTTAATTTATTGCCTGGATAAATATACTGCAGTACAGCAACGTCATAACCTAAGCCTGTTGCGCCGATGGTATTGCGGAAGCCACCGTATAGATCTAACTCTAAGCTAGAGTTGTCATAGTAACCACCATCTTCTAACCAGCTGATGTTAGACGCCCAAGCACCTAAGTAAAAGCCGCTGGCATGAGAAAAATCCACACCACCTTGAATCGCTGGCTTCTCGTCAGTTTGAGTTAAACCACGGAATACGTATTGGCTATATAAACCAACGTTGTAGCTAATGGTATAAGCTGGCGCTGGTGCCGCTGCAGCTTCAGCAAATACTGCTGTTGGCACTGATAATGCACTTAATACTGCAAGTGATAATAAAGATTTACGCATAATACTTCTCCTTGATTAATGTTTAGAATAAATAAAAGACTATTCGAAGT
>CANNEG010000052.1:0-11406 GCA_947503455.1 Betaproteobacteria bacterium | reverse complement strand
CACTACATCCAATGGGTGCATGGGGCTTACCAGCTATTAACACTGCACTGTTATTATCTTCTGGTGCCACCATCACTTGGGCACATTGGGGTCTTATTAAAAATAATCGCAAACAACTGGTTATTGGCATGGCACTTACGGTAGCACTTGGTATTGCCTTCCTGGCATGTCAAGCGATGGAATATCATGAAGCTTATACCGAAATGGGTTTAACGCTAGGCTCTGGTGCTTATGGCGCTAGCTTTTTTATGCTAACAGGGTTTCACGGCTTTCACGTAATGTTAGGTACAATCATGCTGATTGTGATTTTACTACGTTGTATGAAAGGTCATTTCACACCTGAACATCATTTTGGGTTTGAGGGTGTTGCTTGGTATTGGCACTTTGTCGATGTCGTTTGGTTAGGACTATTTGTTTTTGTCTATTGGCTATAATTTATAGCTAACTAAAAAAGGCGATGCTAATGCATCGCCTTTTTTTATCAGAAAAACTTTAATGAGCACTTTCCCAGTTATTGCCTACCCCCACCTCAGCTAACAGTGGCACATCTAATTTAGCAACACTTTCCATCAGTTGTGCGAGCTTGGTCTTAACTAAGTTTAATTCATTATCAGGCACTTCTAGCACCAACTCATCATGAACCTGCATAATAAGTTTGCTGTGTAGTTTTTCATCTTTAATCCATTGATCTACAGCAATCATCGCCAGTTTGATTAAGTCTGCTGCCGTACCTTGCATCGGGGCGTTAATCGCAGCACGCTCAGCTCCCGCACGCCGCATACCATTAGGACTATTGATTTCTGGCACCCATAATCTACGGCCAAAATAGGTTTCCACATAGCCCTTTTGTTTGGCAATTTCACGGGTGTTTTGCATATACTCACGCACGCCAGGGTAACGGGCAAAGTAACGTTCAATATAACTTTGCGCTGCACTGCGCTCAATATTTAGGTTTTGTGCTAAGCCAAAGGCGCTCATGCCATAAATTAAGCCAAAGTTAATAACTTTGGCATAACGGCGTTGTTCGCTATCTACCGCTGCTGGGTCCACGCCAAAAATTTCAGCTGCGGTGTGACGGTGAATATCCTCATTATTAGCAAACGCTTTTAGCATCCCCTCATCTTGCGATAGATGCGCCATAATACGTAACTCAATTTGTGAGTAATCGGCAGAGACAATAACGCTACCTGCAGGTGCAATAAAAGCTTCACGAATACGCCGTCCTTCAACTGAGCGCACCGGAATGTTTTGCAAGTTAGGGTCCGAGCTTGCTAATCGGCCAGTAATAGCTACAGCTTGATTGTAGCTAGTATGCACGCGACCAGTAGTGGCGTTAATCATACGTGGCAACTTATCGGTATAGGTTGATTTCAGTTTAGCCAAACCACGATAGTCTAATAGCACTTTAGGTAGTGGATGGTCTAAGGCTAATTCTTGTAATACGTCTTCATCAGTAGAAGGTGCACCAGACGGTGTTTTTTTGGTTGGCTTGATCCCTAGCTTATCAAATAAAATTTCTTGTAATTGTTTGGGCGAAGCTAAATTAAACGGCTGACCCGCTAGCTCATAAGCTTGGTTTTCTAGAGCGACTAATTTTGCACCTATCTCATTGCTTTGAATATTGAGCATGGCTCTATCAATTAATACGCCGTTGCGCTCAATGGTAAACAACGCCTGGGAGCTAGGCATTTCAATTTGTTGATAGATGTAGTTAAGCTTGCTATCTACTGCAATTTGCGGATACATGGCTTGATGTAATTGCAAGGTAATATCCGCATCTTCTGCCGCGTATTCGGCTGCGGTCTCTACCGTCACTTGGTTAAATGCGACTTGTTTAACTCCCTTACCTGCGACATCTTCAAAGGTAATGGTTTTGAAGCCCAAATGTCGCTCACTTAATGCATCCATGCCATGCGTTTTGTGTGATTCAAACACGTAAGATTGCAGCAAAGTATCATGAGCAATACCATTTAATGAGATGCCATGATTAGCGAGTACGTGTTGATCATATTTAAGATTTTGCCCGACTTTTTTGATGTCTGGATTTTCTAAAATGGGCTTAATTTTAGCCAAACATTCAGCAAAATTAAGTTGTTCTGGCGCATCAAAATAATCATGCTTAAGCGGCAAATAGGCTGCACTACCGGCCTCAATGCTAAATGACATGCCGACAATTTTAGCCGTCATGGGGTCAAGTGAGGTGGTTTCGGTGTCAAAGCAAACAAGTTCAGCCATTTTGAGTTTGGTTAGCCAGTCATCTAATTGCTGATGACTTAAAATGGTTTGATACTGGCGGCTAATATTAGGCTGGTGTTGTGCGACCGCAAACATGTCGCTGGTTTGGCTTTGTGGCGCTATTGCGCTACGAACTGATGCAAGGGGCTGATTGTCCTGCATACCATCAAGTTCACGTCGCCAACTTTTAAATTCAAAACGATCAAACAACTCGGCTAGCTTAGCTTTGTTGATGGTTTGCGGTGCTAGGTCGCTAAGATTTTCTTGAATACCCACATCGCAACGTATCGTGATTAGCTCGCGTGCAATGGGTAGCCACGGTAGCGCTTTGCGTAAATTCTCACCCACCACGCCGGTCATTTTATCGGCGTTAGCTACAATATTTTCTAATGACCCATATTCTTTTAGCCATTTAACAGCAGTTTTTGGCCCAACTTTTTCTACCCCAGGTACGTTGTCTGAAGTGTCGCCAATTAAAACCAGGTAGTCCACCATCAGACTTGGTGGTATGCCAAATTTCCTTTCTACGCCTGCAATGTCCAGTACATCATCAACTCTTCTGAAAGCATCGCGCATGGTATTCACCACAGTGATGTGTTCATTGACCAGTTGTGAGATATCTTTATCGCCAGTAGAAATAATCACCTGCACGCCTTCACGTTCTGCCTGCTTAGCCAGTGCGCCAATGACATCATCAGCTTCTACGCCGCTTTCCATAATCAAAGGCCATCCCATGGCTTTAATTGCCTCATGCAGCGGCTCTATTTGTGCTCGTAAATCATCCGGCATAGAGGCGCGATTTGCTTTATATTCAGCATAAATATCATCGCGAAAAGTTTTACCTTTTGCATCAAAAACACAAGCGCTATAATCTGAGGGATAATCTTTATGTAAACGGCGTAGCATATTAAGTACGCCTTGTATCGCGCCGGTGGGTTCGTTTTGACTATTTCTTAAGTCGGGCATGGCATGAAAGGCCCGATACAGGTAGGATGAGCCATCAACTAATAACAATGTTTTCATAGAGTAATGCTTTCAATTATTTCTTAGGTGCCTGAATAATGACTGATACTAAAAAACTGCCAAAGGTTCCAAAAAACATAGATCCCAATGTGCAAGGTATGCACCAGACCGGGCAAGAGTCGTGGCGTGCGTTTGAGATTATGGCAGAATTTGTTGATGCTACCGAGCGACTTAAAGAAATCACGCCAGCCGTTTCTATTTTTGGCAGTGCACGTACGCCAGTTGACCACCCGTATTATAAGCTGACAGAAGAGGTGGCTCGGTTATTAAGTGACTCTGGCTTCAGTGTAATTTCAGGGGGCGGCCCTGGCATAATGGAGGCGGCCAATAAAGGCGCGCTCCCTGGAATATCACCTAGTATTGGTTTGAATATAGAGCTTCCACATGAGCAAACGCGTAATCCATACCAAGATATTAGTCAAAATTTTAAACATTTTTTTATGCGTAAAGTCATGTTTGTTAAATACGCCAGCGCCTATGTAGTCATGCCTGGGGGATTTGGTACCTTGGATGAAGTTATGGAAGCAGTGACGCTGGTGCAAACAGGTAAAACTTTAAAAATTCCGATTATTTTGGTGTGTGAGCCATTTTGGCGCGGTTTAATTGATTGGATTAAGACAACTTTAGTTGAAGAAAAAATGATTTCTGTCGAAGATTTAGATTTAATTCAAGTGATTGATGAGCCAGCAAAGATTGTAGAGGCCATATTCAAGCATTATGAAGCACGTGGATTTAAGTTATCCGCAGAAGAAGAGCATGTTCAACTTTATTTGTAATGAATATTTAAGTATATGTACGGGTAATTTGTTAAAATATACACGTATTCAAGTGTGTCAATTTAAATTTAGAGAGCGAGTGCCAATGATGCGAAAAATCTACAATCATTTAGCGATGTTGCTAGCGCTACTTGCTATTCAATTGCCATTAGCAGCTGCGGCAGAAGCGCCTAAGCCACTACCATTGCCAGCAGATTTGCAACCACTAGAAGAAATTCCACCACCGACAATCAGCAGTGATGAAAATGCGGATGAGCCTCAAATTACCATTGTTAAGAAAAATGGTGAAACGATTGAAGAATATCGTATTGGCGGCGAACTCTATATGATGAAAATAACGCCAGCACATGGCGTACCTTATTACATGCACAAAGAAGATCAAAATGGTGGCTGGCTAATGGATGGCCCTAATCAGCCATTAAGTATTCCTAAATGGACGATATTTAGATTTTAATGGATTCTTCGTTTATAAAGAGGGTAATGCACCCTCTTTATTTATTTCAATAAACACTTGCACCTACCTTCAAACCTTATATTTTCTTAATTTATGTCAGTATTCACCTCAGTCAGTATCCAGCAATTACAAACGTGGCTTAAAGATTATGCGATTGGCGAGCTTATTGAATTGAAGGGCATTTCATCTGGCATTACCAATACCAATTATTTCGTTACCACTAGCCAAAATAAGTACGTGCTAACTTTATTTGAGCACAACACACTTGAAGAATTGCCTTATTTTATTGATTTAATGAGTCACTTAGCGAGCAATGGTATTCCATGTCCACTGCCAATTACCGACAAATCCGGGCTTAGCTTACATATGCTTAATGGCAAACCAGCCGCTTTAATTAGTTGTTTAAAAGGCCAGGATATTGAAGTGCCTAATATCAAACAATGTAGCGCAGTGGGTCAAGTATTGGCCCAGATGCACATCGTCAGCTTGTCGTTTGATGTACAGCCTAACCACCTCAATACACATAACCCACGCGGCGCTGATTGGCGAATTAAAACTGCCGCCCAAGTAATGCCACTCTTGTCAGAGCCTGATCAGCAATTATTAAAAGAAACCATTGCATTTCAAGCAGCATTAGATGTTTCGAACTTACCGATGGGGGTTATTCACGCCGACTTATTCCGTGACAATGTATTATTTGATGGGGATGAAATAGGCGGGTTGATAGATTTTTATTATGCCTGTCACGACGTATTAGCCTACGACTTAGCTATTGCCGTGAATGATTGGTGTGTGCATGCTGACGGTAGCTTAGACGAACTTAGATTGAATGCAATGCTCTACGCTTACCAAGCGATTCGGCCATTTAATGAGGCCGAACAAGCCGCTTGGTCTAGCTTGCTACGTGTTGCCGCATTACGCTTTTGGTTATCACGCTTGTATGATCAAATTTACCCACAAGCCGGCGAGTTAACTCACGCTAAAGATCCTAATCATTTTCAAAGAATACTTAAATTACGAACGGCAATATAGGAAATAGCCATGACCGAAGATGTATCAAACAAACCGCTAGAAATTAGACAAGTCGCAGCCGGCAATGCGTGGACTTGGATAGTCAGTGGCTTTCAATTATTCAAAGCCAATCCGGCGATGTGGATTATTATTTTAGTGATTTATTTGGCGATTATAATTCCCATTTCATTGATTCCAGTATTCGGCTCAGTCCTGAGCACTTTGTTAGCGCCCGTTTTTGCTGCCGGCATGATGTGGGGTTGCAAAGCACTAGCCCATCAGCAAGATTTAGAAATCAACCATTTATTTGAAGGGTTTAAGAAAAATACATCGCAATTGGTCTCTGTTGGCGGGATTTACATGGTATGTTTGCTCATGGTTGCAGTATCGGTAGTCTTAAGCCTAGATAGCGGCACTATCGCCATGCTAAGAGCCGGGCAGGAGTTGAGCCCAGAACAAGCTAATGTCGTCGTCGTACCAATTTTAATTGCTATGCTTTTTATCATGCCAATATTGATGGCTTACTGGTATGCACCGATATTGGTTGGGCTCAATAATTTAACAGCCACACAGGCTATGAAATTAAGCTTTCTTGCGTGTTTAAAAAACATGCTGCCATTTTTACTGTATGGCTTAATTTTTATGCTGCTTTTAGTTGCCGCAATTATACCGTTTGGCTTAGGTCTGCTAGTTGCTGTGCCAGTTATGATGACCAGCCTATATGCTAGTTATGTGGATGTTTTTCAAATTGAAGAACACGTTCATGAACAATTAACTTAATCTATAAGTTAAATAGGATTTAGTTTAGCGAACTCCATGGCTAACCACTTTAGGCCTTCGCGACCAAAATTGACTTGCACTCGCATATCACTAGCGTTACCTTCATAGCTCACCACCACACCATTGCCAAATTTAGTATGCGCCACTTGCTGACCTATTTTCCATGGCATGGCATTTTTTTGGTTAAGACTTTGTTGCCCACTCATCATGGCAGGCAGCTCGTTGTAATCACGTGTACTGCCTGATCTAGCAACAGGCTTGCTATTAATATGCTTGAGTAATTGTTCTGGAATTTCGTCTAAAAAGCGTGAGGGTATGCCGTAACGTACTTTGCCATGCAGCATGCGGCTTTGTGCGTGACTTAAATAAAGGCGCTGACGGGCTCGAGTAACGGCCACATACATTAAACGTCGCTCTTCTTCTAGACCTTGGTTTTCATACAAACTTTGTTCGTGTGGGCACAGGCCTTCTTCTAAGCCGCTAATAAATACCGCTTTAAATTCCAAGCCTTTGGAGGCGTGTACTGTCATGAGTTGCAAGGCTTCTTTGCCAACGTCAGCTTGGTGTTCGCCGGCTTCTAGGCTAGCGTGACTTAAAAACTGAGTTAGTAGATCTTGTTCAGTTTCACCATCCACATTGTTGTGGTTGCCAAAGTCTTGATTGGTAAATGATACGGCTGCCGTCACCAACTCTTTTAAGTTTTCTATGCGGTCTTCGCCTTCTTTATCATTCTGATAATGCGCGGATAAGCCAGACATGGTGGTTGCCAGCTCGGTCAATTCAGGTAGGCTTATGCCATAAGCATTGTCCACCATGTGTCTAATCAGCGCCACAAAGCCTTCTATGCCTTTGCCACCTAACTTACCATCACCCACCTTATTAATAGCGGCTTGCCAAATGCTACAGTTTTCCGACCGCGCACTTTCTTGCAATTGCTCTAGGCCACGTGCACCTATGCCTCGTGCCGGAAAGTTGATAACACGCAAAAGCGCAGTATCATCGTTAGCATTAGCAATTAAACGCATGTAGGCTAAAGCATGCTTAATTTCGGCACGTTCAAAAAAGCGTAAGCCACCATATACTCGGTAGGGCAAATTAGCCGAGAATAGCGCGTGTTCTAAGATGCGCGACTGCGCATTAGAACGATATAACAGGGCAATATCGCCTAAAGAAGTGCCTTCGCAATGTAACATTTTAATTTCATCAACGATGAATTGTGCTTCATCGGTATCGTTATAAGCATCATAAACACGTACTGGTTCGCCAGCACCAGCTGAAGTCCAAAGATTTTTGCCTAAACGATTAGTATTGTGCGAAATAATCGCATTAGCGGCATCTAGGATATTGCTATGTGAGCGATAATTTTCTTCTAGCTTAACAATATGCTGAATATTAAAGTCTTTTTCAAAATCGCGCATATTACCTACGCGAGCGCCTCGAAAGCCGTAGATTGATTGATCATCATCACCCACAGCAAACATACAATTACCTTGGCCCGCCAATAATTTAAGCCATAAGTATTGCAAGCGATTCGTGTCTTGGAACTCATCGACTAAGATATATTTAAATCGGCTTTGATAATGCTGTCGTATGTTCGCATCACGCTCAAGTAGCTCGTAACAGCGCAATAGTAGCTCGGCAAAATCGGCTACGCCATCACGCTGACATTGTTTGTCATATTCCTCAAAAATCTCACGCATTTTTTGTGAGTGAGCGTCATACGCTTCTACTGCATGCGCGCGCAAACCTTCATCCTTGCAGCCATTAATGAAGTTCTGCACTTGTTTAGGCGGGTATTTCTCATCATCCACATTCATGAGCTTCATCAAACGTTTGATGACGGATAACTGATCGGCAATGTCTAAAATTTGAAAACTTGCTGGCAACCCAGCTTCGCGATGATGCGCGCGCAATAGACGATTACACAGCCCGTGAAAGGTGCCTACCCACATACCACGCGTGTTGATAGGCAGTGAAGCGGTAATACGGGTGAGCATTTCTTTTGCGGCTTTGTTAGTGAACGTGACTGCTAATAAGCCGGTTGGTGAGACTTGCCCAGTTTGAATCAACCAAGCGATACGTGCAGTTAAAACACGTGTTTTACCACTCCCAGCACCCGCTAATATTAGGGCAGACTGATGCGGCAGGGTAACCGCTTCTAGCTGTTTATTATTAAGGTCGACGAGTAATGTAGATTGATTTTCCATGCCGTTATTATCGCATGGGATTAAACGAAAGTTAGGATCTTAAGCTGACACAAACTGTTACAAATGAATCTGAACCAAACTAAATAGTCTTTAGTCTGAAAGAGCATGTTGGCTAAATTTAATTTTAGCTGGCGTTCCGCTCATTTCCTCCCTGGGCGGAAGCCTTAGATAATAAGGTCTTTGGCCCCGGCTCTCATCCCCTTGAGTCGGGGCCTTTTTTTATTAGAAAAACCAGTAGTGATCAACTAACAGCGCGGCAAACAGCAAAGTTAAATAAATAATGGAATATCTAAAGGTACGTTTAGCTAAATCATCCGAATATTTTCGGTATAAGCCAATCACGTAAGCCATGAATATGGCATTTAAAATAATGGCTGAAGCTAAGTAAATTAAGCCGCTCATATGCATGCCATAAGGCATAAGCGAAACTGCCACCAAAATAACGGTGTATAGCAAAATGTGTAGTAGCGTAAATTCTTCGCCGTGCGTTACTGGCAACATGGGCATGCCCACTTTTGCGTATTCTTCACGTCGATATAAAGCCAACGCCCAAAAGTGGGGCGGGGTCCAAGCGAAAATGATTAAAAACATAATGAGCGATTCTGGCGCAACTACGTTGTTAACAGCTGCCCAGCCCAATATTGGTGGCATAGCGCCAGACGCGCCACCAATTACGATATTCATTGGTGTGGCAGGCTTTAAAAACACCGTGTAAACAACCGCATAGCCAACAAAGGTCGCAAAGGTTAGCCACATGGTGAGCGGGTTAACAAAAAAGTATAGAATGGCCAAACCGGTACTACCTAGTATGGTGGCAAAAATACTGGTTTGCCCTGACGACACTTGACCTGTAGGTAAAGCGCGACCACGAGTACGCGCCATAATGGCATCAATTTTATGTTCAATTAAGCAATTAAACGCCGCCGCCGCGCCTGATGCAAATGCAATGCCAACCGTAGTAGCGATCAATAAGGGCCATGGCACCATACCTGGGGTTGCCAGAAACATGCCTATTAGCGCAGTAAAGACAATAAGTGAAGTTACCCTAGGTTTGCATAGAGAAAAGAAGTTTTTGAAGCTTAAGCCTAGCTCCTGCATGGTTTGTGTCATAGCGCTAATCATTTTTCATTCTTGTTATCATTTTAGTGGGCAATCTTTAATTGTTTAGATTAATTTAAATTTAAAAAACGGTGAATAGCGGCAAGTTATCTGCTGCCAGTAATTTTAGAGTTTAAAACGACCAAAATTATCACTAATAAGCCAGCGGTAAAATTATGTGCCACTGCCAATACTAAGGGTAGATGTAATAACAAATTGCTAATACCTAAAGCAATTTGCACACACAGTACAATTAATAAAAAGAGGCTCCAGCGTTTTAATTGCCAATAATTTAAGGCGACTAAGCCCAAGATGCCTAAGTAAAGTAGGCTAATTAGCGCCCCTAGCCTGTGCGTCCATTGAATAGCGGTAATGGATGCGAGTGATAATGCACCACCATCTTTACTTTGACCTAACTCTCGCACCATATTGAAGGCATCTTTAAAATCCATCGCTGGCATCCATGCACCATGGCAAGTAGGGAAATCTGTGCAGGCGAGTGCAGCATAGTTAGTGCTGGTCCAACCGCCTAAAAAAATCTGCATAAACAATAGCAATAATGCAAAGCGTATAGCAAAATGAAACGGGGTAGATTTTACTATACTGTTGGAATAGTATCCCCAGTGTCTATGCGTTAACCAAGTTAGCACGGCTAAGGTTGACATGCCGCCAAGCAAGTGCCCGCTGACGATGGCCGGTTTGAGTAGCATGGTAACAGTCCACATGCCTAGTATGGCTTGAAATGAAATTAATAGTACTAAAAAGCTGGGTGTTAATGCCGAACTTTTAATTTCATTTTTGGCTTTCCAACCAAGCAGAAAAATCGCCAATACTAATAAGCCTAGCGTGCCTGCTAGGTAACGGTGCGTCATTTCTCGCCATGCTTTTCCAACCACCACTGCACTTTGTGGAAACGCGGTTTGTGCTTTTGTTATGGCGGCTTCACTTTGGGGTACTGTGAGTGTGCCATAACAACCTGGCCAGTCTGGACAGCCTAATCCTGCGTCTGTTAAGCGCACATAAGCGCCCAGCACCACAACGCATAACGCTAAAATTGTAGCGATTAACACCAAGCCTCTAAAATACTGATAACTTTTTGAGCTTGGGTACATAGTTAGCCTGCCCAAGAAAATCTTAATAACCGAGCTACATCTTTGCGCACAGTGGCGAGTGGTAATTGCGGTTGATAACTCATCATTAAATGGCCGAGTGGATCAACCAAATATAAGCGATTGCTTGAATAAACATTTTCATTATTCACCTGAAATTGCTGGGTAAATTTTGCAATATTTTCTACAGGTTGGTTGAGTATAATTAAATCTGGATAGTCACGTTTGATACTACTAGTATCTTGTTGGGCTGTAATTAATACGCGCTGCGCGCGCTCCATATCTTTATATAAAGATACATGCAATTGACGCATATCATGTAATTTACCTAAGCAAACAGCTTGGCAGTTGTCAGCAATATAGACGACACTCCATTTTTCTCTCCAAAATTGGCTAGGCAGCGTTGCACCAGCATCGTCTTTTAGATCGCTGGTGGTATTTAACAAGCGGGCAGGACGAACCAACTCGCCTACGCTTTCACCGGTGGGCATCCAGTTGAATTTGAACATCAACATCACTACAATCAGTGGTACTGCAAAAAATGTTAGCATCAAAATAAGGACAATGCGGCCTTTGCGTTGCCTTGCTAATTCAGATAATTGTTGATCGTTTTGCATGTAAAACTCTATTGTTAATTAAGGGTTATAAATCAATATCACTAATAATCGCCATTGAAAAACATGGACATATTAAAGCTATTTAGTATTTAAATC
>CANNEG010000051.1:0-11586 GCA_947503455.1 Betaproteobacteria bacterium | reverse complement strand
TGTTCTTTTCCGTGTTTATTAAACGCCACATGGATGAAGACGCCAAAAAAGCGGGCTTAAAGTAATTCGTTAGCAAGGTAGCGCTCGATACAGCACAAATCTCTGCAGAGATGCTGGTAGATTTGTGCTGTCACGTGTGTAGGTTGCTTATGCAGTCTCAAAACTACCGTTTATTTAATTAAAAATACACGTGGGTGATGTCCCTATTAAGCTACCGGCAAATACAACATGACCTTAGTACCAGCACCAAGTTTACTTTCAATCTCTATGGTGCCACCATGATGGGTAATGATTTCTTTCGTAATCGCCATGCCTAAACCTGTGCCTGGAATTGCGCCGGAGGGATCAGCGCGGTAGAACTTCTCAAACACCCGTTCTAGCTGTTCTGGCGTCATCCCGATGCCTTGGTCTTCAATGGCTATTAACATCTTACGTTGTTTATTGTGCGTGACTTCACTGACGCGCATAGTCACTTCACCCCGCTTAGGTGAGAACTTATAAGCATTACTTAAACAGTTATTAATCGCTTGCTCAAGTTTAGCCATATCAACGTTCACTTCGGGTAAGTTAGGGCTGAGGACTAAGGTCACCTTATTGTGGTTATCAGGGCTAATAAAGGTGTCAGCCAGTGTTTGTAAACGTGGGCCTATGGGTTGGAGTGCCATCTGATATAACCCCACCGCCTGTGCTTCGATTCTTGCGATATCGAGCATGTCATTTAATAAATGAGTCATGGCTTGTGATTGGCTGTGAATGGTTGATAGCATCTCTCGTTGCTCATCCTTGCTGCCAATATCCATAATAAGCAGCTCGATATAGCCACTAATGACAGTTAACGGCGTTCTAAGCTCATGGGCGGCGGTGGATACAAACTCTGATTTCATTTTATTGATAATTTTTCTTTGGGTAATATCTTCCTGAATCGACACATATCCAGCACTTCCATCCTCATAAAGAATTGGCGTGGCAATAATATGCTGCCAAAATAATTCACCCGATTTTTTATAGTTGAGAATTTCTACATTAAAGCCTTTATGGTTTTTAATGGCGCCCCGCATAATCTTCACCGTATCTTGTGAAGTGTCTGCCCCTTGTAAAAACGACCCAGCAGTTTTACCTATGACAAAGTCTTTTGTGTAGCCACAGGTGGATAAAAATGCAGGGTTGACCCAAATTAAATGTCCAAAACGGTCGGTAATGGTGACAGAGTTAGTAGTGGTTTGCACGGCAACTGCCATCTTTTTGTATTCTTTGTTGGTGCGGAGAAGTTCTGCCGTGGTTCGCTGTTGAATAAGATATTTATCTTTTAAATACAATAGTCTCAATAGGTATATTGTGCCCACCAGTCCAACAATAGAAAAGAACAAGAAGAAGATTAGGGTATTTCTGGAAAGATTTTGCTGGGCATTAGTTAAATTAATTTTGGATGCTTTGTAGATAGCGGCGGCTTTATTTTCTGAGAAATTTAGAATGTAGTCGTTCTTAACTATTAGCTCATTAAAGCTTGGTGTTAATTGCTCGTCCATAAAGCTTAGGGCTTCATTGAGTTGCTTCTCTTTTACAAGACTACGAAAAACATTAACATTTTTTATCCACTGTTCGATAGCTGCACGTAATGCTTGAGATTTAGACTTATCTCCTAAAAATGAAACTTCAATCTCATGGATAAGCTGATCTATTTTGGCTGTATCAACTTGATTTATATCGTTAATATCAGCATTATCGATAGGCTTAAGATTTATTAATAACGATTGGTTCTTGATATTAGTTTCGGTTGTTATTACTTGCAATTTGAGTGCAGATGTGTGCACAACAAACGGATGCTCGTAAATTAACCGAGTACTATGAGCTAATTGATTGATGTTTTGGCGTTCTAAGTTTAGAAGCTCACTTAGCCCAAAAATCATTAATAGAAGGCTTACCCCGATTAAACTTATAACGTGGAAGTTAGATTTAATGTACTGTTTATATTTCATTTATCAAGCCTTATGAGGACTTAATTTTGTTACACAGGGTAACATTACACGCATTATTATGAATGTCAAATCTAGCGGCTGCAACAGAATCTTTATATGCCGATAAGGGAAGTGCAATATGATTGTTAGCCAATATCCTGCTGGTAATCAGTTGAATAACTTCAGCATGCAGACAACAAAAAGCCCAGCACTAGGCTGGGCTTAAATCAGTACAAAACCAATTGAATATTAGTTTTTATTAGTACCCGAACGTTTACGCTCATTTTCTGTTAAGTAACGTTTACGGATACGGATAGTTTTTGGCGTAATTTCCACCAATTCATCATCATCAATAAACTCAACCGCTGATTCTAATGACAAGGCGATAGGGGTAATTAAACGCACCGCTTCATCAGTCCCTGATGAACGCACGTTAGTCAGTTGTTTACCTTTAATCGGGTTAACCACTAAGTCGTTATCACGACTGTGAATACCAATCACCATCCCTTCGTACAATTTATCACCTGGTACAGAGAACATTTTTCCGCGATCTTGTAATTTCCAAAGCGCATAGGCTACAGCCTCGCCCTTTTCAGCTGAAATTAACACGCCATTACGACGGCCAGGCATATCTGCTTTAACGGGTGCATATTCATCAAACACGTGACCCATCAAACCGGTACCGCGTGTCATCGTTAAAAATTCCCCTTGGAACCCAATCAAACCGCGCGCTGGAATTTTGTATTCCAAACGTGTACGGCCATTACCATCTGATTCCATGTTTTGCATTTCACCACGGCGACGGCCCAATTCTTCCATGGCGGTGCCTTGATGTTCATCTTCTAAGTCTACCGTTAGAATTTCATACGGCTCACATTTCTCACCGTTAATTTCACGGAACACTACTTTTGGTTTACCAACGGCCATTTCAAAACCTTCACGGCGCATCGTTTCTAGCAAAATAGTTAAATGCAACTCACCACGGCCAGAAACACGGAACACATCAGCATCTTCAGTTTCGTCTACACGCAAAGCCACGTTGACTAAAAGCTCTTTAGTTAAACGGTCACGAATTTGACGTGACGTCACAAATTTACCTTCAGTACCGGCTAATGGTGAAGTGTTCACCATAAAGTCCATGGTCAAGGTTGGCTCATCTACGCCTAAATGTGGCAACCCTACTGGGTTCTCACGGTCACAAATAGTGAAGCCAATACCAATATCATCTAAACCAGAAATAATGACAATGTCACCCGCTTCTGCTTCTTCCACTGGCACACGCTCTAAACCACGGAAACCAAGCACTTGGTTAATTTTACCCATTGCTACTTGTTTGTCGCCATTCATAATGGTCACAGATTGACCCGTTTTAATCTTACCGTTGCTAACACGGCCAACGCCAAGGCGACCCGTATAAGTCGAGTAATCTAACGCTGAAATTTGCATTTGTAACGGTGCATTTTTGTCGCCCGCTGGTGGTGCTACATGGCTAAGAATGGTATCAAATAGCGCACGCATATTATCTGTAGGTGCTTTCATATCTAGCATGGCATAACCATTAATGGCTGAGGCATACACAATCGGAAAGTCTAATTGTTCGTCAGTGGCGCCTAAGTTAGCAAACAAATCAAAGGTTTGATTAATCACCCAATCCGTACGCGCACCTGGACGGTCTACTTTATTAATTACCACAATCGGTTTTAAACCTAACGCTAACGCTTTTTTCGTCACAAAGCGTGTTTGCGGCATTGGGCCTTCAACGGCATCTACTAATAAAACGACGCCATCCACCATGCCTAATACGCGCTCTACTTCGCCACCAAAGTCGGCATGGCCCGGTGTATCAACAATGTTGATGTGCGTACCTTCATAAGTGAGGGCGGTATTTTTAGCTAAAATAGTAATGCCGCGTTCCCTCTCCAAATCATTAGAGTCCATCACACGCTCAACTACAGCATGGTGAGAAGCGAACGTACCCGCTTGTTGTAGAAGTTTGTCCACCATGGTCGTTTTACCATGGTCAACGTGGGCGATAATTGCGACATTTCTTAGTTTGCGTAACATGTTGTTGTAGCCAGATCATTGAAAGGCGGCGATTTTAACACACTTAATAGCGAATTAATTTTACATTGCGAATTATTAATTTGACATTCTCAATTAAATAGTTATACTGCGCGCTTCATTCGCGTTGCAAGATATTTTTGTAATGCTTGAATCATTGCCCTGACCCTTCTGTTGCTCGTGAAATTTTGAAGCAACTATCAAGAAATCGAAGTATTGATTTTTACTGGTTAGCGGCTGTGCCCGTGCGCTGGTAAAGATTATATTTGCTTGTTTAATTAACACTTAATGTCGTTTATTCGGCCGTTTGTTGATTAAACTTAAATCCAATATTCTCTGCGTTTATATTGCCCTTGCTCATAAGCTTAACTAAAGCGCTTATGTGCAAATGATATGCCCGTTTTTACTTAGCGCCCTTTTTGTTTTTTATTGAAAGGGACTACTTTGTCTTTTGAATCGTTAAATCTTGATAATGCCTTACTTCGTGCAATTGAAGAATCTGGCTACACTACACCTACTGCAATCCAAGCGCAGGCTATTCCTGTTGTGACCGCTGGTCATGACTTAATGGCATCTGCCCAAACAGGTACAGGTAAAACTGCTGCCTTTATGTTGCCCGCATTAAATTTACTGGCGACACCCCACGAGCTAAAAAGCCGTGGCCCACGTATTTTAGTATTAGTCCCAACGCGTGAACTTGCAACACAAGTGAACGAAGCGGCACGTAAATACGGTAAATTCATCCGCGCACGTACAGTGAGTATCGTTGGCGGTATGCCATACCCACTACAAAACAAATTACTATCACAACCACTTGATATTCTAGTGGCAACGCCTGGTCGTTTACTTGACCATATGGAACGTGGTCGTATCGATTTATCTCGCTTACAAATGTTAGTGTTAGATGAAGCTGACCGTATGTTAGACATGGGCTTCTTGCCTGATGTTGAGCGTATTTGTGAGCAACTGACTGCTGAACGCCAAACGCTATTGTTCTCTGCGACCTTAGATGGTGACATTGCACGCGTTGCCAAACAAATTCTTAAAAATCCAAAAACAATCCAAGTGGCAACACAAAAAGAAAAACATGCCAACATTGAGCAACGTTTGCACTATGTTGATGACATGACCCATAAAAACAAATTGCTTGAGCATTTGTTGATTGCCCCTGAAGTCAACCAAGTGATTATTTTCACTTCAACTAAACGTCATTGCGATGTATTAGCGGAAGACTTATATGCAGCTGGCCACAAAACAGCCGCGTTACATGGCGATATGACACAAGGTGCACGTAACCGTACACTAACTAAATTACGTCAAGGTGATGTCAAAGTATTGGTTGCAACAGACGTTGCAGCCCGTGGTATTGATGTACAAGGTATTAGCCATGTCATTAACTACGATTTGCCAAAATTTGCTGAAGATTATGTTCACCGTATTGGCCGTACTGGCCGTGCCGGTAACACAGGTATTGCAATCTCATTTGCATCAAACATGGATAGACACATTTTACGCAAAATTGAACAATTCACTGGCAACCGTATGGAGCCAGGTGTTATTGAAGGTTTTGAGCCTAAACGTGCGATGAAAATGGATGGTCCAGGTAATGGCCGTGGTGATCGTGGCGATATTCGCCGTGACGCACACAAACCAGGTGGTCGCGGTGGTTTTAAACCACGTGATGACCGTGGTGGTTTTAACGACCGTGGTCCACGTACTGAGCGTCCTAGCTTTAGCCGTGATAGCAGTAGCCGTGATGAGAATCGTGGCAACCGTGATTCAGCACCGCGTGAAACAAATGGCAACTCAGCAGGTTATGCTGGCCGTACAGAAAGACCCGCTGGCGACCGTCCACGTAACTTTGGTGATCGTGCTAACTCAAGTGGTGACCGTAACCGTAGCGACCGTCCACAAGGCGACCGTGCAAGTGCAGGCGCGCCTAACCGCAGTTTTGGTGACAGCGTTGCATTTGGCAAAAAACCTTACCCACGTGATAGCGCAAGTGCACCACGTAGCGATAGCAATCGTGGTGACCGTGATAGTCGCGGTAATCGCCCAGATGCCAATCGCGGTGACAACCGTGTATTAGGCGCACGCTACGAAGGCCGCACAGATGCTCCACGCGGCGATCGTTCATCAGCGCCAGCACGTCGTGACAGCGCTAGACCAGATAGCCGTCCTGCACGTGCAAACACTGAGTCACGTAGTTTTGGCAATTCAAACGCGGGTAGCAATGCACCACGCCGTCCACGTAGCTTTGCTTAAATAAAATCTAAATTAGCCACAGATAGCCTCTGTGGCTAATTATTTTTTAAACAGAACCTTAAAGAAACAACACCAAAACAATGACAGAAACCGTAAAGTTTGACAGTTTAGGCTTAGCGCCAGAGTTACTTAAAGCGCTGACCGATTCTGGTTACACCATCCCCACACCGATTCAAGCACAAGCGATTCCTTTGGCTTTAGCTGGCGGTGATTTAATGGCGGGTGCACAAACCGGCACTGGTAAAACCGCAGCTTTTGCTTTGCCCTTACTACAAAAATTACTGCCCCTTGCAAACAATGGTGCTTCACCCGCTAAACATCCTGTTCGTGCCTTGATTTTAACGCCTACGCGTGAACTGGCTATTCAGGTAGAAGAAAGCGTGAAAGCCTATGCAAAACATACCCCGCTACGCTCACTAGTCGTATACGGTGGCGTTGATATTAGAACGCAAACACCCCATTTAAAAACCGGTGTAGAAGTACTCGTTGCGACACCCGGTCGCTTGCTAGACCATATAGAACAAAAAACCGTACAGCTCAATCAAGTACAAATTTTAGTATTAGATGAAGCTGACCGTATGCTAGACATGGGCTTTATGCCTGATTTGAAAAGAATTTTAGCGCTACTGCCTAAACAACGTCAGAACTTAATGTTCTCGGCGACATTTTCAAATGACATTAAAAAACTGGCCGATGATTTTCTAACGAATCCACAGCTTATTGAAGTGGCACGCAGTAATGCCACTAACGATAACGTGACACAAAAAGTTTACCCGGTTGCACAAAGCGATAAAGAAGCGTTGCTTATACAACTATTAAAAAATAGTGAATCAAAACAGGTACTTATTTTCACAAAAACCAAAATTACCGCTAGCCGATTAAGCCGTAGTTTAGCGCGTGTAGGTATTGCAGCCGATGCGATTCATGGTGATAAAACCCAACAAGAACGCATTAAAGCATTAGACGCTTTTAAAGCGGGCACCGCGACCGTATTAGTCGCTACCGACGTTGCGGCGCGTGGTTTAGATATCGACCAACTGCCGATGGTCATTAACTACGAAATTCCTAGTGCGCCAGAAGACTACGTACACCGTATTGGTCGTACTGGCCGTGCCGGTGCTTTAGGCGTGGCTATTTCGTTTGTCAGCCCTGAAGAAGATAAATACTTAGTGGAAATTGAAAAGCTCATTAAGCGCCAAATCAGCAAAGAAATTATTGAAATTGACAGGTCAGCGGCTAGAGGTCGCACGCACGCAAGTACAAGTAAGCCCAGTCATACTCAAGCAAATAGTGCTGCCGCTAATCAAGACGCATCCGCGACTAAACGCATACCTGCTAAAAAGAGAAGTACTGACCCTTGGTTTGATAAACCTTATGAAGCAGCGGTTGCACAACAACAAGTGGCTGATAAGCCTAGAATAAGCAATAAAGCACCTGTTGCGGCTTTACTTGGTGGATTGGTATCTAATAAGTAATCTACTAGGCCATTGCTTGTTTAATGGCTGAGTTATTGATTGCGCATAAAGTCGGCAATCCCATATAACTGCTCAGACAGCTTAATCATTAATGGCTCATCAAACCCTTGTTGATGCATCGCCTTAATCATGCAATACATCCACTGATCACGCGCAGATTCATCAATCGCAAAAGGTAAATGCCTTTTGCGTAGCATTGGGTGGCCATAGCGCTCAATATACAACTGCGGACCACCGGTCCAACCCACTAAGAACATAAACAGCTTTTCACGGGCAGAGGTTAAATCGGCGGCATGCATCGCTCGAATGGGCGCAGCCTTCGGGTCGGTGTCCATCACATCGTAAAAAGCCTCGACCAAATGACGAAGTTTTTCTGCCCCGTGCGCTTCGCCCCCTAGCAATTCAAAAAATGTAGTGCTAGTACTGCCCGTTTCTTCAATTTTATTTAGCATCGCCAAGACTTATTTAATATTTCACTGACAAAAGCGCCATTAATAGCGCCCAACGACCACTTTAGGATTGAACAGTGGGCTTCACCAAGCTAGCTGCTAATTTTGCACGTGCTCTAGCTTCCGCTACATCTTTACCTGTTGCCAATGCCACGCCCATACGTCGCTTAACAAACGATTCGGGTTTACCAAACAAGCGTATGTCGCTATTGGGCACCGCTAAGGCAGCCTCTACGCCATCAAATATTAAATTCTGTGTGGCATGGCCGCCGTATATCACCGCGCTCGCCCCTACTTCACGTAAGCTCACATCAACCGGCAACCCTAAAATAGCTCTTGCATGTAAATCAAATTCGCTAAAGCGCTGGCTACACATGGTCACCATGCCGGTGTCATGCGGACGTGGGCTTACTTCACTGAACCAGACTTTATCACCCTTAATAAAGAGCTCTACACCAAACAGCCCTAAACCACCCAAGCTATCAGTCACGGCTTTAGCAATTCGTTTAGATTCGGCTAAGGCGCCACTTGTCATGGCCTGTGGTTGCCAGCTTTCAACGTAATCGCCTTTTACTTGCACATGACCAATAGGCTCACAGAAGTAAGTCTGAATGTCGCCAGCGGCATTTTTAGCGCGTACCGTCAGTAGGGTAATTTCATAATCAAAATCAATTTGCCCTTCTACAATCACCACACCTTGGTTTACGCGTCCGCCAGTCGCGGCGTAATCCCAAGCGGTTTTAACTTCGCTGGCATTGGTAATGCGTGATTGCCCTTTACCAGAAGATGACATGGTGGGCTTAATAAAACAGGGGTAACCGATACCGGCATCAATCGCAGCTTGTAAATCAGCTTCGCTACGGGCAAAAGCGTATGGTGATGTAGGTAAGTTCAATTCCTCTGCCGCCAACCTACGAATGCCTTCACGGTTCATAGTCAGCTGGACTGCTTTAACAGTAGGAATGACAGTGGCGATGCCAGCGGCTTCAATATCAGCTAAGGTGTTGGTATTTAGCGCTTCAATTTCCGGCACAATTAAATGTGGCTTTTCTAGGGCAATTAAATCACGCAAGGCTTTATCATCGGTCATATCTATCGTGTAAGCACGGTGTGCCACTTGATGGCCAGGTGCGTTTTTGTAGCGATCAACCGCAATGACTTCTACGCCTAAACGCTGTAAGGCAATGATGACTTCTTTACCAAGTTCGCCGCTACCTAGTAGCATGACACGGGTAGCACTAGGGCTTAATGGGGTACCAATTTGCATGATATTTTTCCAGTTTTATATTGACTGAATCATACCATGTGGCGATTATGCCGTCATTTTTGAATGGGGGATTTTAGTTGCTTTTAGACCGAAATCTAACTGAAAATTAGTCTGCTATTTTACCGCTTATCTGATGTTTATCCATACGATAGCGCATGGTCATGCGGGTAATACCTAACTTGCGCGCAGCTTCAGAAACATTATTGCGACTGTCAGCCAGCACTTTAAGCAGAATTGCTTTTTCGGCGTCATCTAAAGTGGTATGTGGTTGATGAAAGATTGGGGCATCACCCGTACGATGTATCGGCAAGGCTAAATCAGTACTGGTAATTTGACCTTCATGACTCAACAACATAGCCCGACTGACTTGGTGTCTAAGCTCACGCACATTACCCGACCAAGCATAACTATTCAGCATGGCGATAGCATCTGCTGAAAATACTGGCGCAGCTAAGCCGTAACGCCGTGCCGTTAGCGCGGCAAAGTGCCTTGCTAGCAATAAGGCATCGCCCTCTCTTTCACGCAAGGGCGGCATGCTAAGGCTCATTACGTTTAAGCGGTAATACAAATCTTGCCTAAAGCTACCGTCTAGCGACATTTCATGTAAATCACGATTGGTAGCCGCAATAAATCGAGCGGGTACAGCGCGCTCTTTAGTGGAGCCAAGCCGACGCACCACGCGGCGCTCAAGCACGCTCAGCAACTTGGCTTGTAAGGCCAAGGGTAACTCACCTATTTCATCTAAAAACAGCGTACCGTCTTCCGCCGCTTCAATGAGGCCTGGTCTTGTGGTTGTGGCGCCAGTAAAAGCGCCCTTCTCATGACCAAATAATTCGCTTTCCATTAAATCTGGGGGCAATGAGGCACAATCAATATGCACAAAGGGCTTATCTTTATTGGCACATGAAGCATGTAATAGCCTTGCCGCGACATCTTTACCGGTACCCGTTTCACCACTAATCAGTACAGTAGGGGGCACCACATCATCGGCAACAAATTGAGCAATGCGTTTTATTTGCAGTTTCACACTTTGCATGGCTAAACTATCACCCAGCATCTCCACGCCATCTAGGGCATGTGCATTGCGTTGCCGAGAGTAGTCCAGACTATTATTTTGCGTCACCGCCATTTCTACTTTTTGTACAGAAAGTAGCAACTCATCCAGGTCTATCGGCTTTTTAAGATAATCCACAGCCCCCTGTTTAATGGCGTTCACCGCGTCACTAATTTCACCAAAGGCCGTCATGACAATGACGGCCATATTTTTAGCAATCAGTTCAGCTAACAATTCAAGACCATTGCCATCTGGCAAGCGCATATCCAACAACACAATATCCGCAGCAAATTGTTTGGTGCTGGCACGGGCGTCTTGTATAGATTCCACATGCTCACACTCGTAACCTGCTTTTTGCAATTTACGCATCACCGCCCGCGCAAACAATACCTCATCCTCAACAATCAACACTTTGGATGGTTGTTTGAATAGAGATGCATTGTTAGATGTGTGATGGGCTAATTGCAATGTTTAATTCCTAATACAAAATAATTTCAGGCAGCGCTTACAATCTATTTTTTTGTAGGAGTTTAATATATTGCACTCCTACCCTTAAACAAAAAATGCCGACTAAGTCGGCATTTTTGTTTAACTCAACTTAGTCTGCATTTACCACTGCTGAGCCTTTTGGCTTACCAAAGTCGTAACGTAAACCAATCCAACCGGCACGCGGTGCGCCTGGTGCTAAGAACAACTCTTTCTTAGAATCCGCATCGGTAGCGAACGATCCAGCGTCATTGAAAGCATTTTCACCCAACAAACCGCTGGTGTAGTACTTACGATCAAACACATTATTCACTTTACCGAATAACTGCCAACCACTGGCATTAAAGTCGTAGCGAGTATCCATGTTAAATACCGCGTAACCCTTTACTTTGCCTGAACCATTGTAGGTGCCACCACCTGCTTGGTGCTGATTGTTCTCATTACCACGGGCGTATTGATCTGAAAAAGCAACGCCTGTGGTACCTATGCTCCAGTTTGGTGTCGCTTGCCATTGACCGCGCAATTTAAATTGGTGCTTGGCTATGCCAGCCATTTTATTACCTTTACGGACGCA
>CANNEG010000050.1:0-11704 GCA_947503455.1 Betaproteobacteria bacterium | reverse complement strand
TTCTAGCAATGCTCGTATCCGCAGAATTAAGTTCTGCCGAAGCTGGGACATCAAGTTTTGAAGAAAATGCCTTAAAAACGCTTCTGGAGGTGTTTATGGCAAAAACCCAAGAAACGGAAGCAGAACGCAAAGTTCGCTTTCAAAATTGGGTGGGCGGTTTGCAGTTAGTAGAGGCTAATCATGGCTAACCTACTTCACGCAGATGGCTTAGGAAACAAGGGCTTATCGGTTGTTTCTTTCGCAGAAAATCATGGTCTGTCAGTCAATTACGTTAAGAAATTATGCCGAGACGGCAAAGTATTTGGCGCAAGACTACATTCAAAAACACGTCAATGGTGGATATATCCGCCAGCTAAGCTGTTATGCGCACCAAGAAAAAGCCGAGAAAATACATCGACCCAGATGCATTCCATCTCGCTAGACGCAAAGCAGGCTTAACCGTGAAACAAGCAGGCATCGAGCTAGACGTGAACGAGCGCACCATCAGAAACTATGAAAATGGGGCTGTCCAAATCCCCTACCCATCGTTTCGTTTAATGCGTTTGTTGGCTGGCTACAGCTTGCTTGGCAAATCATGGGAAGACTGGGGATTTCATCAAAACAAGCTTTGGTCGCCTGAAGGACGTAGTTTTGAAGCGCATGAACTTCGCTACATTGCCAGCTACATCAGCATTGCAAGGCAATCAATCAAAACCTTAAAAGCAAAAACCGAAGAGCGCAGCACCTACGGTACTGCAAACCCTTTGAACGGTGTTGTTTCAACTGTGGCAAGTGATGCACCAAGCAGCGCGACCGCGCTGTTCGGCGCCGAAGTGCACCAGTTGAAGCCGTTGGCAATTGAACCGCCGCTTAGCTTGCAAGAAAAAGCCGCTTGAGCTTGAAACGCATCAGATCAATTTAGCGTTTGTGAAACCTGAAAAATTGTGTGGTATTGTTAAAAAAGGAAGTGATGTTAAAAATACGGGCTAACGACCCTCAAAGATAAGCTGAGATTAGTTCTTAGCGTATTAGTGGCAAAGTTTTAAGATGAATGATTGATGCGTTAAAAGTGGTTTTTAGAACTTTTAGCCCGTCAATCGGGCTGAAAGCCGCACTGTTATTAGCTTTGATATACATTATGCGAAGTATATTATATGGCAATTCTAAAGCACCCCTACATCCCTATGCTATGAACAGCTAACGCATAAGGATGTCGAGCGCTACACACAAACACCACTATATTTAAAATACACACATCCATTAACAATTCACTCTATTCATGACGCCATAGGAACGATTATTTCGACCCAGCTAATACAAATACCTTAGAGAATATTAAAACAAGCCTAAAAGCCCTCCACAAACCTAATAATAATTATTAACCTACTTAAAACAGAAAATTGCCAATTTATTACAGTTTCCATAATTAGTTACTATTTTCCTAGAATAATCTCAACTGTATAACCATTAGCCTTATACAGTTTATAGCTATACGCCAGAAAAATAATTAGACGCTTGACATTTAATTTATCAACTGTACAATTTAACTGTCTAATTGATGATGTAAAGGTGTATGTGATGATTACGAGTAAAAGCTTAATTGAACAAACAGGGATATCAAGAGCTACCTTGAACAATTATATTGGCTTAGGATTAGTTATAAAGCCTGAGGTTAAACGCATAGCATCTACACCTGGAGCTGCACTTACTACGATTGGTTACTTCCCTGATTGGACACTAGACAAGATTAAACAAATTCAATCACTGAAGCAACAAGGCATGTCAATGAATACAATATGCCAGCAGTTGAATGCTGTAAATACAAAACCCTACTCTGATAAAGACCCTGTCAATCTTGAAGATCATATAGCTGAAGATACAAAAACAATTAAAAATGAATTAATTTCGGATGAAGTTTTAGAAAAGCGTGGTAGCAAATTATCTGAAAAGCCATTGAATCTAACAGTAGATAAAATTCTATACCCTGCTTATATGATTAATTATGAGTGCGGTCTAATATGGCTTAATGAAGCAGCGCAACAATTATTTTATGCGAATGCATCAATTCCTGAGCGTGCTGAAGATAGGTCAATAATCCCCACCCTGCTAGATTGGGCGGAAAATTCATCTAGCGATCAAAAAGAGGCCTTATTTATAAATCACTTTAATGCAGTAAAACATCGACTTAACAGAGAATCATTATCTAAAAATATTGCGGCTTTAAATCCAAATGATAGAAAATGGCTTGAAGATTGTTATGATCAAGCATTAACCCCTGAAAACTTATTAATACAAGATACATTTTTCAATCACGCTAATATTGGTAACCAACGGGTAGTCGCTATTAGTTTTAGAGAAGGCGTACTTTTCACTTACATTCCAGAAGTCGAAGACGCAAATCAACTCATAAACTGGCTATCTCGGCGAGATTCAGTGATTCGTACTTTACTAAGCCAACAACTTCCAGTCTTAACCCCCCTTGCCGCTATAGTTGCTGATTTACAGAACTCTGTGCGCATTTGTTCAGAACTTCCACCCGATGAATACTTTCAATTGATTAATGAAATTTGGTCGACACTTGACCCAATTTTCAGAAAATATTACGGCACCTACGGTAAGCATACTGGTGATGGAATGGTCTATTACTTCTTTCCACAACCAGATCAAAACTATCTCATGAATGCGATTTTATGTGCGTGTGAAATTCGAGAAACCATGAAAAAAATTACCCACCACTGGGCAATTAAAAAGGGATGGTCCAACCAACTCTATATGAATATCGGTCTTAATGAAGGCCAAGAATGGCTAGGGACCTTTAAGACTAATACCAGTTATGAGCTCGTGGTATTAGGGGAAACAATGAATGTTTGCGGCAGGCTTTCTGATTTTGCCAGACTTGGAAAAATATGGGCTAGTAAAAACTTAGTAAGCAAACTTACACCATCAGAGCGAGAGTTGATTGATTATGGTGTTACTAGAACAGGTGTTGAAGAAGAGCTCTTTGTGTCAAAGAGCTACGCTCAAATATCAACACTACTTGATAAAGATGACCCAAGACATAAAAAACTCATGGATATTTCAAGTTCTGTAGTTACCGAAATACGCGCTGTTAAGTAGGTTGTATATTGTGCTTAGATAATGCTGAAACTAAGCTTAATTTTTACAACCTTTTATACTTAACATAAATTAATTTATCTATTATTGAAAAAAGCAATGTTCATTACTTTGTCATTCACAAAAGTGATTTCGGTTTCTTTGTAAGTATGCTTAGGATCGTAATTAACCAAATTTTTGTAATACCACATTTCAACATTTACACGCTTAGAATTTTTTTCATCTGCCCCTACTTTACCAAGAAACCCTGCTGCACCTTCAGGTTTGACAGACAATTCCTTTTTAAAAGGCGCTCCAAGTTTAGTGGTAATGACACTTTTAGCCTTACCACTAAATGCATTTAAAAACTGATCTTCAGTGTAAGTTTTATTATTGCCAGCAGCATGAGCCTGCCCTACGCTTACAGATAATAATATTGCGCTGGTTAAAGCCAAACGTAGATTTTTTGTTGTTCTACTCATAAAATTATTCATGGTTAATTGCATTATTAAAATCTCCTAGAAATACGTAATTATCTCACTTATCTTAAATTTAGCATAATCGCCACCTTGTGTGGCATGATTTGACTCAGTTAACAGTTAATTTAAGCCCGTCATAACCAACATATACATCACATGGCAACCGTGCACTTAGTGACACATACTCCAAATCATGCGTCATATGTATTAAATAAGTCGATTTTGCTTTAATTAGACTAGCATAGTGCAGACTTTGTTCCACGTTTATATGGGTCTGGTGTGTGGTGTGTCGAAGGCAATCTAATAATAGTAATTTTAAACCCTGCAATAATTGCAATGAACTTTCAGGAATGCTTGATACATCCGTTAGATAAGCTATATCACCTATACGATAGCCGTAGATATCATGATTACCATGCTTAAGTGGTATGGGAATGATGGTTTGGTTAAAAAGTTGAAAAGGTGCATGAATTGGATTGACTTTAAGCACTGGTAAGTCCCAAAAATTGCTGGGCTCACGCAATGTATAAGCAAATTTATTAGCGATATGATCCATCGCTTGATGACTGCCGTATATCTGAATTTGACTACGCTGCATATAGCAAAAACCACGTAAGTCATCAATACCGTGCAAGTGGTCTGCATGGGTGTGCGTATAAAGCACCGCATCTACGCGGGTTAATCCTTCTCTAAGTGACTGCAAGCGCAAGTCGGGGCCTGTATCAATTAATAACGTTTTACCATTATCTAGTTCAATTAGACTGGAACAACGGGTACGGTTATTTTTTGGGTCTCTAGAGATGCAAGTGTCACACTTGCATCCAATCATTGGCGTACCGGCACTAGAGCCCACTCCAAGCATTGTTAACTGCATGTAATACCTTAACTTGTAACAACCATTATATGTTTACTGTGGATTAAAAACTAAGATGCGACGGCATGTTTAAATAAACGGAAGAAATTTTCAGTAGTAGCTGCTGATACCTCTTCAAAAGAAATTCCCCTTAGTTTTGCGACTTCTTCAGCCACGTGTTTTACATAGCTAGGTTGATTTGTTTTACCACGATATGGCATCGGTGCGAGATATGGCGAATCAGTTTCTACCAAAATTCGACTTAAGGGCACATGTTTAGCAACCTCTTTAATGATTAATGCATTTTTAAAAGTAACAATTCCAGAAAATGAAATATAAAAACCTAATTCAATTGCCTGTAATGCAACGTCTAAGTTTTCTGTAAAGCAATGCATTACACCACCCACTATTTGGGCATTTTCTTCACGCATGATGCGCAATGTATCTTCAGCTGCATTACGTGTGTGAATGACCAATGGCTTTCCACAAGCAATTGCAGCACGAATATGGGTACGAAAGCGCATGCGTTGCCATTCTAGATCGCCTGTGAGCCTAAAATAGTCTAAACCAGTTTCACCAATCGCGATGACTTTAGGATGACTTGCTAAGACCAACAGCCCTTCTAATGTAGGCTCTTCAATATTTTCATAGTCTGGATGTACGCCCACTGAGGCATAAAATTGACGGTTGGTTTCTGCTAAGGCTAACACTTGTGGAAAATCTGGCAGGGTGACAGAAATGCATAATGCGTACCCTACTTGATTCTCTTGCATTGCAAGTTTAATTGCAGGGAGGTTATCTAATAGTTCTGGAAAATTTAAATGGCAGTGTGAATCAACAAGCATGGCTAGTTATGATTTGTACAGTAGGGAATATTAATAATTACGGCTAGCGTTAAGCCGTTTAATCACATGGTATGTGTCGGACGTGATGATTGTAAGGCTCCACCAAGCAGGCTTTCAATTTTATCTCGAGCTTGTAAACCACCATCCTTTTCACTAAATTGCACGCCTATGCCCTGTGGTCTTCCTGCTTGAGCTGCAGGCGAAACCCAAACAACATGACCTACAACTTTCAACTTCATTGGGTCATCAATTAAACTTAATAACATAAAGACTTCTTCACCAATTTTAAAAGGCTTGTTGGTAGGAATAAATAACCCACCGCCTTTAACATATGACATATAAGCGGCATAAAGTGCATTTTTTTCTTTAATTGCGAGAGATAAGACACCTGGTTTTGGTGTAATCGCAGTAATTTCCGTTAAATCTTCAGCCATTATTTACCCTTATCAGTCGAGCGGCACTATGAGTGACAATGTTATTTACCCGTAAAAATTCTAGCATACTCAAGCAGCAAACTCTCCATTTGCAACTCATGATTTAATGGATGTAATGCAATCTTACGCAATTCATCCACTTTTTTTTGCAATTGCAACAATCCGTTTAAGTTTACCTTTTCAGCTAGTGCTTGCAAAGCATCTATATGAGTAGCGTGATAATGTACCTGCCTCGTCAAACGCATTGCAACAATATCATACATCCACTTTTGCAACGTAATAATGCCGGTTTCCACTGAATTTTCTACCAGAATAGGTGCGGCAATATGTGCTTGAAGCTTGTTGCCAAGAGCTAATAACCGCCAAATTTCTTCTAGTTTTGAAAATTGTAATTGCTCAGTGAGCACTTTAATTGGCGAATCATTTAAGTACGCTAATTGCTGCTGAGCATTTTTTACACCCTGCTCACCTAGCCATGTCAGTGATTGAGTCTCTGTTGGAATGGGCATGTTTATTTTTTGACAACGGCTAATAATTGTTGGCAATAGACGCTGTAACTGGTGCGATACCAAGATGAAAATAACGCCTACTGACGGCTCTTCCAGCATTTTTAAAAGTGCATTCGCTGAGGCATTATTAAGGGTTTCTGCCGGGTGAATAAGAACAATGCGCAGCCCATCACTACGATGACTGGTTAAGCTTAAAAAATTGCTCAGGTCTCGAATTTGCGCGACAGAAATTTGTGTTTTTTTCTTTGTTTTTTTAGTAGAAGCACTTTCATCTTCCGGTTCAGCATCTTGTTCTGGACTAAGTAGTCTGAAATCTGGGTGACTATCATCATCAAACCAATTGCAACTTGAGCATACGCCACACGCGCAACCTTGTTTATTTTTATTGGCACATAAAAGAGATTGGCTAAAATAACGTGCGAAATCATATTTTCCAATACCTGCACGTCCATGCAGCAACAGCGCATGAGGCATGCGTTGGCTATCGATATTGACATGGCTCCAAACCTGATTTTGCCAAGGATATATTTTAGTTAAAAAATCATTACTAATCATATTGTTAATATAATATCTTCAACTGATTTTTTAACTACTTCTAATGGTCTATCCGCATCAATTATTCTAAATCTTACGGGATTTTCTATAGCACGCTGCAAATATGCGTGACGAATACGAGTGAAAAATTCTGCATTTTCGCGTTCAAATTTATCGGGCGCGCGTGCTGTAGATAGCCTTTGTATACTCACTTCAACTGGCACGTCAAATAAAAGTGTGATATCGGGTTGTAAATCAGCCTGCACCCATTGCTCTAAAAGCTCAATTTTAGAGGCGGATACGCCTTTAGCGCCACATTGATAAGCATAGGTGGCGTCGGTAAATCGGTCGGACAGCACATACGCACCTCTTGCAAGTGCAGGCGCAATAACACAGGCAATATGCTCGCGGCGGGCGGCAAACATTAGTAAAGTTTCAGTTTCAGCATGCATTTTTTCATGCAATATTACTTCGCGCAACTGTTCGCCCAAAGGAGTTCCACCTGGTTCGCGTGTTGATATAACCTCATGGCCACGTGATTCGAGCATCTCTATAATATTACCGATATGTGTGCTTTTGCCTGCACCGTCCATACCTTCTAAGGTGATAAACTTTCCTGTCATATCTTATTTCTCATTATTACTTGTTATTTTTCAACTGATAGCGAACAACAGCAAGATTGTGCTCTACTAAATTGTTAGAAAAAACATGACTACCATCACCCTTACCCACAAAATATAGCGCCTTTGTTTTTTCTGGATGTAAAGCTGCATCGATAGCCGCTATGCCAGGCATCGCAATAGGTGTGGGTGGCAAACCATCACGCGTATAGGTATTATAAGGCGTATCAGCAAGCAAATCTTTTTTACGTATATTGCCCTCGTAACGTGCACCCATGCCATAAATCACGGTAGGATCTGTTTGTAAGCGCATGCCGATACGCAATCTGTTAATAAAAACACCTGCGATCATTGGTCGCTCGCTGGCTTTACCTGTCTCTTTTTCGATAATTGAAGCCATAATTAATGCTTGATAACTATTTTTGTATGGCAGGTTAGTATCTCGCCCTTCCCATGCCTTAGCAAGTTTGCTGCGCATGGCATCATAACTGCGTTTCAATATGACGGTGTCGGCAGTATTGCGGTCAAAATAAAATGTGTCAGGGAAAAATAGGCCTTCTGCAACACGGTAATCTGAACCCATCAACTTCATCATCTCCGATTCAGATAACCCTGTAATCGTCTGTTTTATAGCCTCATTTTTTATAATTTTTTCGTGCATTTGTGCAAAAGTTCTACCTTCTATAAAGGTGATGCTGCCTTGCGTTGTTTTACCATGATTAAGGGAAAGCAATAATTGATACGGGGATACATTTTTATTAAGTGTGTAATTACCAGCTTGCAAATATGATTGTTTGTTCAGTAATTTTGCAATCAAAATAAAGCGCCATGGATCATTGAGTACACCCTGCTTAACCAATTGCTTAGCAATGCTTCTAAGCCCGCTCTTAGGTTGAATGGTAATTTCTTGACTATTAGGCTGAAGCTTTAACGGGGAAATTGCGTAATAGGCAAGCCAAGCAATTAAGCCTAATGCAACCATCATGCTGAATACAATCAAGTTTTTAATACGTCTAATCATAAGAGAGTAAATTTCTGAATGTTTTAGCTAAGGCTTGCTGCCCCCAAGTCGTGTCGCCAATTTTACTGACTTGAAATACGCCATATAAACTATTGCAAATGATTAATTCATCAGCTTGCAACATACGACTTAATGATAATGGAGCAACTTCAGCGGTTAAATTTAATGCTGATGACACGTCACAAATGCGCTGCCTTGTAATACCTGCTACCCCACATTCACTTAAATCTGGCGTCACTAAGACCTTATCAAAACGAGCAAAAATATTACTCATAGTACATTCTATTACGTTACCTTGCTGGTCTAACAATACGCCATCAAATACGCCTTCATCTCGCCACTCCATGCGTGCCAATATATTCTCGAGACGATTCAAATGTTTAACCCCGGCAAGTTTGACCTGGCTTGATAAACGCGTATTACAAACATGTAGCTGAACCCCACCGGCATAACTCTCTTTTGCATATTGCGGCATAGCTGATCTAATGATTACACGTGTAGGCGTAGTAACGGCAGGCGGTTTGTAGCCGCGCTCCCCCTCCCCTCGCGTAATCATTATTTTAGCCACTTCCTGCTTTTTACTATCAATATCTTCAATTGAAAATAATTGCAGAAAATCGCTCATGAGCAACTCCGCACTCGGACAAACTATGCCTATAGCAGCGCAATCAGCCACCAACTTTTGGTAATGCAATGGCCAATTTACGGGCAGGCCACTTCGCATTACCATTGTACGGAAAATGCCATCGCCATAGGCGAAGCCACGGTCTAGAGGTGAAATAGCCTGATTAAAATCGCCGTTAATTAAATAAGTGTGTGTATGATCCATAAGCCATAATTAAACCATAGCGATTACTAATTCACTATCTATGAATGAGTTAAGTGAATAAAAAAGCCTGCAAGTATTAAAACTGCAGGCTTGAGTTAAATTGATAACAACTACAATTTATATTTTCTTAAATACAAGACTGCCGTTAGTACCGCCAAAACCAAAATTATTTTTTAATGCATATTCAATTTTTAGATCGCGTGCGGTATTAGCACAGTAATCTAAGTCACATTCCGGGTCTTGATTGAATATATTTATGGTAGGTGGAGACACTTGGTTATAGATAGAAAGTACGGTAAATACTGATTCTAAACCGCCTGCGCCACCAAGCAGATGACCTGTCATTGATTTAGTTGAGTTAACAACCAAGTTGTAGGCATGATCACCAAAAGCAGCTTTAATTGCATTAGTTTCATTAGAGTCTCCTAATGGCGTAGATGTACCATGTGCATTAATAAACTGCACTGCACTTGGATCAATTCCGGCATTATTCATCGCATTAAGCATAGATCTGCGTGGCCCATCCATATTGGGGGCAGTCATATGGTAAGCATCAGCACTCATGCCATAGCCACTTAATTCTGCATATATTTTTGCACCACGTTTTTTTGCATGCTCATACTCTTCAAGTACCATCACACCAGCACCCTCGCCTATCACAAAGCCATCTCGGTCTTTATCCCATGGCCTACTTGCTGTTGCTGGGTCAGTATTGCGTGTTGATAACGCCCGTGAGGCTGCAAAACCACCTACAGTTAGCTGTGTAATAGCAGATTCTGCACCCCCTGCAACCATAACATCAGCATCCCCATATTCGATCATGCGTGATGCATCTCCAATCGAATGTGTGCCAGTAGTACAAGCCGTCACAATAGCGACATTAGGTCCTTTTAAGCCAAAAATAATGCTTAAGTTACCCGAAATCATATTGATGATAGTGCCAGGAATAAAGAAAGGTGATATTTTTCTCGGGCCAGACGCTTGATACAAAATATCAGTATCTTCAATAAGCTGAATGCCCCCTATGCCTGAACCAATAGATACACCAATACGTTCTGCATTTTGTTCAGTTACCTCAATACCAGAGTCTTTGAAAGCCTCAATCCCAGCTGCTAAGCCATATTGGATGAAGGTATCCATGCGCCTTGCATCTTTTGCTGAGATGAAATCTTCAACATTAAAATCTTTTACTTCACCCGCTATGGTCGAAGAAAAAGCACTCGTATCGAATTTGCTGATTTGAGTGATGCCAGATTTACCAGCCACAATATTAGCCCATGCGTTATTAGCACCAATACCTACTGGTGAAACAACACCGAGACCGGTGACTACGACACGACGTTTACTCATTGGTTTAGACATAAGAAAAGTCTCTTAGAAATAATTAACCCAGAAATATTTGACAAAAAATTGTTAAATGATTTCTGGGTTTTAAAGCAATAGTAAGACTAAAAATCTTGTGAAGAATACCATTTCAACAAGAATTATTGCTTACATACGAATTTATTTGAGGTTAGTATTGATGTAATCAATGGCTAACTGTACCGTCGTAATTTTTTCTGCCTCTTCATCTGGGATTTCGCAGTCAAATTCTTCTTCTAACGCCATTACCAGCTCAACAGTATCAAGCGAATCAGCACCTAAATCATCTACAAATGATGATGAATTTTTAACATCAGCTTCATTTGCACCAAGTTGTTCAGTAACAATTTTTTTAACACGTTGTTCGATGTCAGACATCTAATTACCCCTTATAATAAAAAATAGCCTTCTATATAAAAATAAATCAGCTAAGACGATATTCTACCAAAACTCAGCAAGAATATATAAAAACTTTTACACCATTAACATACCACCGTTAACATGAATTGTTTCACCTGTAATGTATGCGGCAGAAGGTGACGCTAAAAATGCCACGGTAGCTGCAATTTCCTTAACATTACCTAAACGGCCTGCTGGAATCCGTGCAAGCATTTTATTAGTTATTTCGTCAGACAACTCTGCTGTCATATCCGTATCAATAAAGCCTGGTGCAACACAATTTACAGTAATACCACGACTACCAACTTCAGCAGCCAATGATTTTGTAAAGCCTGTCATGCCCGCTTTAGCGGCTGCATAATTAGTTTGTCCTGCATTGCCCATATGCCCTACCACCGACGAAATGCTAATAATACGACCAGTACGCGCTTTCATCATTGGGCGCAATACAGCCTGACTCATGCGAAACACAGATGTTAAATTCGTGCTGATTACCGCATCCCAATCGTCATCTTTCATACGCATTAACAATGTGTCACGCGTGATGCCTGCGTTATTCACTAGAATGCTGACATCACCATATTTTTCACTGATAGCCTTTAGCGTATTTTCTACCTGCTCAGCATCATTCACATTTAATGCCATGCCCTCACCTTTGATATTAGCTACTGAAAAAGTACTGCTAATCGAACTGGCACCACTCTCTGATGTAGCTGTACCAATCACGATTGCACCTTGCTCACCAAG
>CANNEG010000049.1:0-11981 GCA_947503455.1 Betaproteobacteria bacterium | reverse complement strand
GCTAAAAAACGTGCTTTAATCTTGGATTGCAGGTACATAGAAAATTCGTCGTCTGCCAATATGCGCTTGGCAAAGTCGTCACCAAATTGTGCTATTGACGCCTCAATGCGGGCAACTTCTACAATGTCTGTACCAATGCCGAAAATCATTGTTGGCTACTTAAAAGCAAACTCTTTCACCAATGCCTTCATTTCGCGCACGGCATTATCCCAACCGACAAACAAGGCGTGAGCCACAATCGCATGGCCAATATTCAGCTCGTCTATACCCTCAATTGAGGCAATCTCATGCACGTTATGGTAATGCAATCCATGACCGGCATTGACCACCAAACCTAAGCTAAGGGCGTATTTGACAGCGTCTTTGATACGTTGCAATTCGCGTTGTTGATCAACGGCGTTTTCAGCATCGGCAAAAGTGCCTGTGTGTAATTCAATCACAGGCGCTCCAGCTTTTTTTGCGGCATCAATTTGTGCGGCATCGGGTCCAATAAACAAAGAGACACGAATACCCGCATCTTTTAGTTGCTTAACAGCGTATTGCACTTGTGAAAAATTACCGATGACATCTAAGCCACCTTCAGTGGTACGCTCTTCACGGCGTTCAGGCACTAAACAAACGTCTTGAGGCGCGACTTCTACTGCAATGGCTATCATTTCATCGGTGACGGCGCATTCCAAATTCATGCGCGTTTGTAGCAGCCCACGCAAAGCCCGGACATCCGCATCTTGCATATGGCGGCGATCTTCACGCAAATGCAAGGTAATACTATCTGCACCTGATTGCTCAGCACGTAGTGCCGCTTGTACCACGCTGGGGTACTTTGTACCACGCGCTTGGCGAATGGTGGCGACGTGATCGATATTGACACCTAGCTTAATCATTTTTAATCTTCAATGTGTTATTTATGCTTACAAAAAAACTAAAGGCCTTGCAAATCCATTAGTAACTGCCTGGTATGTAAGGGCTTATCCCCTAAATAATGTGCTAACAAATAGCGCATCAACTGCTTACTTTGTTGCTGTGTTTGCGGCGTACTGTAATCATCATTCACCATATCTATCATGGTTTTACCGAGCAATTGTACGCCATTTTTTGTGTGATTTAACACGCTATTTAATCGACTGGCGCCATGCTCTGCCTGATAGATATAGTTTAAATCTTCAAGTATGGGCGCTTCGTGAACGTCATGGTGCAATGGAATCGCATAGCCCAGTTCTTGCAATAACTTTAATTCAAAACGTCGAAGTGTAGAGGCTAGATCTTGATTGTTAGCCAATATTTTGATGGTTGCACTGTAATATTCAAATAACGCTTCATGCGCATCTTCACGTGGCAATAAGCGTAACAACAGCTCATTTAAATAAAAACCACACATAAGGGCTTCACCTTTTAGCAGCAGCAAGCCCCCGCCCCACTCTAGACTGTGTAATGTTTTAAGCTCCAACTTACCCGACCAAGTCGCTACTAAGGGCTGAAACGACTGTAACATACCCCGCATCGCTGAGCGCGGCCTTCTAGCACCTTTGGCGGTAGTGGCAACGCGGCCAAAGCCATGGGTAAATAACTCGACGACTAAACTTGTTTCTTTGAAGGGATAGGTATGCAACACATAGACGGCTTGGTTGTCATAACGAGAACTGGCTTGCATAAAAACTAATTAGACCGAATCGCTAGGTGCATCAAAAAAACCTTATTGATTTATTTCCCTGCACTGATGTTAATAACCCAGTGATTTCAATGCCCGCTCGTCATCAGCCCAACCACCTTTAACTTTAACCCAAGTTTCTAGGTACACTTTTCCGCCAAACAGCTTTTCCATATCCTGCCGGGCTTCAGTCGAAATTTGCTTCATCTTGTCGCCATTTTTACCAATAAGCATAGGCTTTTGACTATCTTTATCGACAATAATTGCACAAAAAATACGACGTAGATTGCCAATCACTTCAAATTTTTCAATCTCGACCGCGACTGAATAAGGAATCTCATCACCGAGCAATCTGAATATTTTCTCACGCACTAACTCTGCGGCTAGAAAACGCTCATTTTTATCAGTCAGTTCATCTTCAGAATAAATGGCAGCTTGCTCAGGTAGATATTTACGAATAGCACTCAATAGTTCATCTAAATGAAGGCTTTTCTTAGCACTGACTGGCACAATTTCTGAAAACGGAAACTCTAAATCGAAGTCTTGAATCAGGGGCAACAAATTACCTTTGTCACCCATCAAGTCTGATTTATTGACCACTAAAATAGTCGGTGTTTTTTCTGATAATAATTGCAAGACTTTGCGATCTGCATCGCCAAGCTTCATCGGCTCGATGACAAATAACACAACGTCCACTTCAGTGAGCACTTGCGTCACCGTTTTATTCAAGCCTTTATTCAGCGCATTGAGATGCTTTTGCTGAAATCCTGGCGTGTCTACAAATAAAAACTGCGTCTCTTCAGTCGTATGAATACCCAGCAAGCGGTGCCTCGTTGTTTGGGCTTTACGCGAGGTAATCGCCAACTTCATCCCTAAAATATGGTTGAGCAGCGTTGATTTCCCAACATTAGGTCGACCAACAATGGCCACCGTGCCACATCTAAATGTAGAAGGTGCTACTAAATCTGCGTCTATCTCTGTCATTTGTACGTGCTATCCAATCTAAATTTAGGCAATGCGGCTTTTTACAAAGCGTATTTTTTCTAATTCCAACAAAGCAAGTTGTGCTGCTTTTTGCTCGGCAATGCGGCGGCTTGTGCCTTCACCTACCGTACGTATATCCATTTTCTGTATAAAGCATTCAACAATAAATACCTGAGCGTGCGCTTCGCCCCCAGTGTGGACTACGGCATATTCTGGTACTGCTACTTTTTTGCCTTGCAATAACTCTTGCAACAATGATTTAGGGTCTTTATCGATGACTTTAGGATCAATCGTATTGAGCTTATCTGCATACAAATTTAGCACCAGCGCTTCAGCGGCGGCAAAACCACCATCTAGATACACGGCACCAATGATTGCTTCAAGCGCATCAGCCAAAATGGAGGGTCTACGCCAGCCGGCACTTTTTAACTCACCTTCACCCAATTTAAGTGCATCGCCCAAATCGAGTGAAAATGCGATTTCGCTAATGGTGGCCTCTTTAACAAGTTGCGCACGCAAGCGACTTAAGTCGCCTTCATCTAATGCCGGAAAACGCTGATACAGCTGATTAGCAATGATAAAATTAAGCGCCCCATCGCCCAAATATTCTAAGCGCTCGTTATTCTGGGCACTATAGCTTCTATGGGTTAATGCCTGCGTTAGCAGACTAGTTTCTACAAACTTATAGGGTAGGCGCTTTGTTAAATCCTGCTGAGTCATTAGAAGTGAAATTTAGAATATATGATGTTACTGAGCGTTATTTGGCGCTAGAAAAATCAATTAAAATGCTGATGTTGCCAAAAATAGGCTTAATCACTTGATACTCAATAGACGCAACCGTCTCACCCGTACTGTTTTTATCAATCGTCAGGTCAGTCCCTGTCACAACCGTTACATAACTCGTGTTAGCACGCTTATTAAATGACTCTTGAATTTCTTTTTTACTCATCGTGCTTAGCGGCTCTTTATTCAAGGCAGCCAACACCGTTTTAACTGAGTAATATTCTTGATATGCAGGAAAAACCTTCATGGCAATCAGTGCCATAAATACTAACGCAGCCGCAACAAACATCATGCCGAGCAGGGTTGCACCCCATTGTTTTTTGGGGCTAGTTTGTTGTGTTGTTTGATGATGACGCATAATTTTCTCCATTTTTGACAATTGAAGGATAGTCTACTAACGTATCTTACTGCCTATTCTAGAGCCCTGATCAAAATTCATCCAGATAAAAAATGCTTTACCCACTAAGTTTTTCTCTGGCACAAAACCCCACACACGGCTATCAGAACTATCATCACGATTATCACCCATCGCCAAATAATGTCCAGCAGGCACAATCACTTCTTCATCATTGGCAAACTTGGCACCTATTGCATCGGGGTCATAGTTACCCACCCACTCGTTAATCAAAACATCATGTTGCACACTACCCAACTGCTCGCGATATTGTTTTGCTGTCACCATATTCAGTCCTGGTTTCACATAGGTATAATCGCCGACATTATTCACCTCTAGCACTTTTCCATTGATCGTCAGACGCTTATCTAAGTAGCGAATTTTATCGCCAGGCAATCCTACCACCCGTTTAATGTAATCCACTGACGGCTCTGGCGGGTAATGAAACACAAACACATCACCACGGTTGGGTTGATTCATTTCAAAAAAAGTATTGTTTAAAATGGGGACGCGCAAGCCATAGGTAAATTTGTTCACCAAGATATAATCGCCTGCCAACAAAGTAGGCATCATAGAACCTGATGGGATTTTGAAGGGCTCAACAATAAAAGAACGGACGAAAAATACCAGCAAAATGACTGGGAAAAAACTTTTAGCATATTCCACTAGCACAGGCTCGGCTTCGCCATTGGCACGTTTTTTACGCAACACTACACTATCTAGCAGCCAAATAAAGCCGGTGACGACTAAGATGAGCACCATGAACAATGCGAAATACATTATTTATCCTCTACGCGTAAAATAGCCAAAAACGCTTCTTGTGGAATTTCAACATTACCCACTTGTTTCATGCGTTTTTTACCTTCTTTTTGCTTATCTAATAATTTACGCTTACGTGAAACATCGCCACCGTAACATTTAGCAATCACGTTTTTACGCATCGCTTTGACTGTTTCACGGGCAATAATATTAGCGCCAATGGACGCTTGAATCGCTACATCAAACATTTGGCGCGGGATTAACTCACGCATTTTAGCGGCCACTTCACGACCTCGGTGCACACTGTTGGCGCGATGCACAATCATACTGAGCGCATCCACTTTCTCACCATTCACCATGATGTCCAGCTTCACCAAATCTGCTGCGCGAAACTCTAAAAACTCATAATCCATGGACGCATAACCACGAGACACTGACTTTAATTTATCAAAGAAATCTAACACCACTTCATTGAGTGGCATTTCGTAGCTCAGCATCACTTGTCGACCCATATACTGCATATTTTTTTGTATGCCGCGTTTGTTATTACACAAGGTCATCACTGGGCCCACATAATCTTGTGGCATCAATAAATTAACGTTAATCACCGGCTCACGCGTTTCTTCAACACGCGAAGTTTCTGGTAAACGTGATGGATTTTCAATTTGCACCACACTGCCGTCTTTTAGCAACAACTCATACACAACGGTAGGTGCAGTGGTAATCAAATCCATATCGTACTCACGCTCTAAACGCTCTTGTACGATTTCCATATGTAACAAACCTAAAAAGCCACATCTAAACCCAAAGCCTAATGCCGTTGAATTTTCTGGCTCAAACAACAGCGAAGCATCATTCAAGCTGAGCTTTTCAAGTGCCGTCCGTAGCGCCTCAAACTGGTTAGATTCGACTGGATACAGTCCTGCAAACACTTGCGGCTTAACCTCTTTAAACCCAGCTAGCGGCTCACTTGCCGGCTTATTCACCAAGGTGACGGTGTCGCCCACTTTAGCGCTGGCGAGCTCTTTAATCCCTGCAATAATGAAGCCCACTTCCCCTGCTGACAGGGCGGTTTTTTGCAATGACTTAGGGGTGAATACACCCACTTGCTCGCATAAAAATTCTGTACGTGTCGCCATTAAGCGTATTTTATCTTTTGGCTTCAATACCCCATCAATCACACGCACCAACATCACCACACCCACGTAGTTATCAAACCATGCATCAATCACTAGCGCCTTGAGTGGCCCGTCTATATTGCCTTGCGGTGCCGGCACTTTAGCAATCACCGCTTCCAATACATCTCGCACACCTAAGCCCGTTTTGGCTGAACAACGTACCGCATCAGTCGCATCAATGCCAATCACATCCTCAATTTCTTGAATCACGCGTTCTGGGTCAGCGGAGGGTAAATCAATTTTATTGAGTACCGCAGTTACTTCTACGCCTAAATCTAACGCTGTATAGCAATTAGCCACACTTTGCGCCTCAACGCCTTGGCTGGCATCCACCACCAATAATGCGCCTTCACAGGCTGAAAGTGAGCGTGAAACTTCATAACTAAAATCCACATGGCCGGGGGTATCAATCAAATTTAAATGATAAGTTTGACCATCATCCGCCTTGTATTCCAGCGCTGCCGTTTGCGCTTTAATGGTAATACCACGCTCACGCTCAATATCCATAGAGTCAAGCACTTGCGCTTCCATTTCACGGTCGGCTAAGCCACCACACAGATGAATAATACGATCAGCCAAGGTAGATTTACCGTGATCAATATGGGCAATAATGGAGAAGTTACGAATATTTTTCATTTAGTCTTTAAGCTTTTATACAAACAAACAAGGCGCCATAAGCGCCTTTTCACAATAGGCGTGATTTTACAACAAATGCTTGATTAGTTTGTAACTAATTGCTTAAAAAGCTTATTATTGTATGATTCACATCATGATTAACTGTATTCTCTGAGCTAATTTTGCATAACACGCTACGCATCGCCACATTTAACATTCACAAAGGTTACACCCATTTTAACGCCCGATTTTCCTTACATCTTCAACGCGAGATGTTAAGAAAATTGCAGGCCGATGTCATTTTTTTACAAGAAGTTCAAGAGATGCATACTCAGCATCCCGAACGCTTTATCGCACTATCAACCTCAGGACAAATGGAGTTTTTAGCTGACGCGGTTTGGTCAGACTATGCTTATGGTAAAAATTCGGTGTATCCCGCGGGCCATCATGGCAATGCCTTGCTTTCAAAATTCCCCATTACCCATACCAACAACCAAGACATTTCCGCACACACTAGCGAACAACGTGGCATGCTACATACTGAAATTAATATCCCCAATTGGGATTTACCTCTACATACCATTTGTGTACACCTGGGTTTATTTGCAAAATGGCGCCGCCAGCAATTGCTAGCAGTAGCAACTTATATTGAACAGCATATTCCAGCTAACTCACCGCTAATTATTGCCGGGGACTTTAACGATTGGGGGATGCGCACGGGTCGCAGCTTTGCCGAACGATTAGGACTGAAAGAGGTATTTGAACACCACACAGGCAAACCAGCACGTAGCTTTCCAGCTTGGCTACCGATGCTACGCTTAGATCGTATTTATGTACGCGGCTTTCATGTAAGCCATGTCGATGTACACTCAGGGCCACAATTCGTTAAAATATCCGACCATGCAATTCTCACCGCAACCTTAACAAAAATATGATTAACTTTATTGGTGGCAATCAAATTCAGTTGTTACGTAGTGGTACTGAATATTTTCCAGCGCTAGAGGCGGCTATTGAAAGTGCGGCCCACGAAATCTATCTGCAAAGCTATATTTTCCAAGAGGACGTCATTGGGATACGCATCGGCAATGCCTTAATGCGCGCCGCCCATCGCGGCGTCATTGTCAATGTATTGCTAGATGGTTTTGGCTGTAAAGCGTTAGCTAAAGAGTATGTTAAGTCGCTAGAAAAAGCAGGCGTTCGGGTGATGTTTTACCGTCCCAAAATATCGCCTTGGTCTTTCAAAAAAAATCGCTTGCGACGGCTGCATCATAAAGTAGTCGTCATCGACAACAAGATAGGGTTTGTCGGCGGCATCAACATTATTGACGATTTTAATGTGCCCAATCAAAAGCCTAATAATGTGCCCCCGCGGGTTGATTATGCGGTGCAAATTGAAGGTGGCTTGCTACCTATCATTCTTGCTCGGGTTCATAACCTTTGGCGGCGAATGGCATGGCCACACACATTTACCGTATTAGCAACCCCAACTCAACCGAAGACTGCGCCTGCTAAGCCAATACTTAGCGCTGATATCGAAGCGGCATTTGTCTTGCGTGATAACGTGCTACATAGGCACGATATAGAAGATGCTTACTTAGAAGCAATCCAGGCCGCTAAATCTGAAATCATCATTGCTAATGCTTACTTTGTGCCCGGTAGAAAGTTTCGTAGAGCGCTATTAGATGCAGCCAAGCGTGGCGTCAACGTTAAACTGCTATTACAAGGACGTATGGAATACTTTTTAATGTTCGCTACTCACGCGTTTTATAGCGAATTTTTAAAAAATGGCATTGAAATTTACGAGTACCGTAAGAGCTTTATGCACAGCAAAGTAGCGGTTATCGATAGTTATTGGTCGACTGTCGGATCATCCAATATTGATCCATTTAGCTTATTGCTAGCGCGTGAGGCGAATGTACTGATAAAAGACAGTACATTTTCTACAGCATTACGCGCTGACATTATCGCTTCTATACAAACAGGGGCATTTTATATCCCTGCCCAAGCTTGGGTAAATGGCAATCTCATGAAACGCACTGCCTCGTGGCTCGCGTTCGGCGTAGTAAGGCTATTTTTAGGTATTATTGGACAATCTAGCGAGCAATAAGAACTACTTCACTATTTTAATCGGCACGTACAAAGTGTTCTCGCCACGTTGTACTAACACTGCCACAGTTTTACCCGCCGCTACGCCATTAATTTGTTTATTAAACTGCTCTACGCTTTGTGATTCACTATTATTTAAGCCTAAGATCACATCCCCACGACGGATTCCTGCCTGAGCGGCCGAGCCCACGCTCTCAATGACCAATAAACCATTTTTACCATTCAACTTTTTCTTTTGTGGTGCGGTAAGCTCTTTGAGCGTTAAACCAATTTTATTGGCTTCTGCTTTAGGTGCTGCTTTGTTATTTTGCGTAGCCTCCACTGAATCTGTAGGCATTTCACCCACCCCTATATTCAATGTTTTTGCACTGCCCTTACGCAAAATTTCAACTGCGGCCACTTTACCAGGCTTACTCGCGCCGACCGCCCGAGGTAGATCAGCGGAAGCCATGATTGTTTTGCCATCAAACTTAGTAATGACATCGCCTGCTTCTAGGCCCCCTTTGTCTGCAGGGCCATTTTTTTCCACCCCAGCCACTAATGCACCATTGGTGTTTTTCATACCAAATGACTCAGCCAGATCTTTAGTCAGTTCTTGAATAGCAATGCCTAACCAGCCGCGGGTGATTTTTCCAGTGGCTTTTAGTTGGTTAGATACCTCAATTGCGACATCAATCGGTATCGAAAATGATAAGCCCATAGAGCCGCCACTACGGCTGTAAATTTGTGAGTTAATGCCAACCACTTCACCGGCCAAATTAAATAAAGGGCCGCCTGAATTACCAGGATTAATCGCCACATCTGTCTGAATAAATGGCACAAAATTTTCTTGCGGCAAAGCACGGCCTTTAGCGCTCACAATCCCCGCTGTCATGGTGTTTTCTAAGCCGAAAGGTGAGCCAATCGCGGCCACCCACTCCCCTACCTTTAATTTGGCAGGGTCGCCTACCGTAACTTTTGGCAAACCTGTTGCTTCAATTTTAACGAGTGCAACATCTGTACGTTTATCAGCACCAATAATTTTGGCTTTAAATTCACGCTTGTCAGATAATTTAACGATGACTTCATCCGCTTCATTCACCACATGCGCATTGGTTAAAATATAGCCATCACTACTAATAATAAAGCCTGAACCTAACGACTGTGATTTGTAATCTGGCTGTGGCGACCCACCTTGTCCAGGCATACCTGGCATAAGAGGGATGCCGAAACGTTTAAAAAATTCCTGCATTTGCTCGTCGCCCTGCATGCCTGGGAATGGCATGCCGACGACATCGGCACGAACAATTTGCGTCACGCTGATATTAACAACTTCAGCCCCATGTTTTTCAGCAAGCTCTGTAAAATCTGGCAAGTCTTTTGCATATACATGGGCATTCATCGTAGCAACTAAGCTCAACCCAATCACCGCAATCCATTTTTTAAACATCTATTGACCTCGTTTAACTTTTAGAAACATCCTAGAATTTAATCTCTCATACTCATGCGCTATTTAATGTCTGTATTGTCTGCATTGATATTTGGGGCGGTACTACAATTTTCAAGTCTTGCGTCATCGTCAGCAAAACGTAAAATCACCGCCCGATATGCTTGACTGTATGCAAGCCCTGACTGATCACGGCCAATCAAGTGGCCTTTAACCCACAAAAATCCTAATATCAGCCCTAGCGCAGCACCCAGCATCACATAAAACTGATTGCTAAAAAAGTAATCCGCCACGAGCGCACCTACCAATAAACCAGCCAATGGCACAACATATAAAAAGAACGCGGAATTTAAGACGGCTTTTTCGTTGATACCCACGACAACGCTATCGCCCACATTTGCGTTAACTGGATTGTCTGCAGTAAAGACGTGACTGTCATGCCCAAGCAACTTACCCCAAGTAGCATTGCCACAGCCACGCGTTTGTCCACAAAGACCGCACGCCGTGCGTCTTTCTAGCTCAAGGGTCGCCTGACCATCTACTCGCCCTGTAACAATTGCATATTCTTCTATCATGACGAGACTTTATTACTTTTTAATGAAATTTTAAATAGTTAACACTACTTAATGAATACCACGGCATTGGCAATTTGAGCAACGGCTGCTTCTGGCACTTCACCCAATACAGTAATTTGCAAATATCCGGCAACGCTAGAATGAAAACTAGTATTACCCACCACGGAATGGCCTATTCTTGGCTTCACCCCATTCTCAATAGGCTCAATAAATAAAGAGACTGAAGCTAAGCCGTCAGAAAATATCAGATGCGTGACGGGTAAAGATTTACCACGCACAGTGCGCATCATTTGGTCTACTTTAACATAGCCTGCCGGCAATTCTTTGAGCCGCCAATGTGGGCTCGCATGATTGTCTGCCACTGCGCTCACTTCATCTTCCATGACATAGTGCTTTTTGCCATCAATTTTTGGCTTAAACCAGTCTAAGTCTACATTGTTAATCAATCCCAGCTGGTTGAAAGCAATGCTGTCTATCATTTCGTTTTGGTTGTTATACATGACTGACTTTAATAACAAGCCGTATTCAGTATCCACCCAAAATTTATAGCTATAGCGTAACTTATCTTTACCCTCTAGAAATAATACCTGCGCTTGTCGATCCGCTACTCGTTCAGTGTCGCCCATACGCACTAAATAGCTGGCTTTAATCGAATCTAAATCTGTGGGCAAAATTGCCGGAAACATATTTTGCCCTCGACGCTTTTCAATCACTATTTTTTCATTTTTAGGATTGTAGATGACGACATCACCCCCATGACTGAGCACTTCTCGCGGAGAACCGTCTAACACGACATTGCGAGAAAACTCGAATTGTCCATTAAACAAATGTCTGATTTGTACGGGTTTAGATTGCTGACCTGACTGACAGATAAATATGCCTTCATAACTTAAAGCATGTGCAGCAACTGCCGCCTTTTGCAAAATTTGCCATGCGCCTTCGTCACTTGCGGCTTGCACACTGAGCGTTGCGCTTGCCAGCAAAAAAGTGCATGCAAGGCGCCTACATTTCATAGCCACCTCTGTAAAAAATGTCATTTCAGCAGTGAGCATTATTCTGAATAGCTCGCCGATTGAATATAGTAAGAACTTGCCGAAGGGGCTGATGCCTGATGCGCCATCAGATATTCTGCCGGAATTGCTTCCGCTGTTACTAACGTTGAAGCTTGTTGTACTGTTACAGCTTCAGCAAGCATAGGTTTCATGTTATCGGTCACTTGTGTTTGCAATACGACCCAACCGACCACCATCACCGCGGCAAACGATGCAGCGATTGACCAAGCAACTGGGATTTTGCCATGCATGTCAGCAGAGGGCGTATGGGCTTTAGTTTGATTCACCAACACCGCATTGGGGGCTAATACCGTGGGTTCACGATCAATTTTCGCCATTAAGTTTTGCTTGAAGCTTGGGCTAAGTGTTTGCGCACCGCGCATGACATCGCCAATTAAATGATATTGACTCCAAGCCTCGGCCGACGGGCTATTGGGCTGCATCGCGGCCATCAAGTGCTC
>CANNEG010000048.1:0-12068 GCA_947503455.1 Betaproteobacteria bacterium | reverse complement strand
TCCAGCATGTCATTTAACAAATGAATCATGGTTTGAGATTGGCTATGAATGGCTGATAGCATCTCTCGTTGCTCATCCTTGCTGCCAGTATCCATATTCAGTAGCTCGGTATAGCCATTAATGATAGTCAACGGTGTTCTGAGTTCATGAGCAGCAATGGTGACAAATTCAGATTTCATTCTATCGACAAGGGTACTTTCGGTAATATCAATGTTGGTACCTAACATGCGTAATGCTTTGCCTGTGTCATCAAAAAATACTTTTCCGACTGCTTTGATGTGGCGAATCTCACCATTAGGTCGAATGATTCTAAATTGGGTATCAAAAGGCTTGTCATTATTAATGGCGCTTGTTATCTCATTGTCGGCACGTTGGCGGTCCTCAGGATGCAAAGACTTTTCCCAAGCATCAACAGCATTATTGAAGTCTTCATGCTTCATATGGTAGAGCTCAAACATTGACTCGTCCCACACCATCTGCTTGGTCTGTAAGTTCCAATCCCATATCCCTACCCCAGTAGACCGAACCGCTAGAGATAAACGTTCTTCACTTTCATGCAATGTTGTTTGTGAAAGCTTTAAGTCTTCATAAGCATGAAGACGCGCCTGCACTTCATGCGTGAGCTGAGCGGGCGTCGGTAGCTTAAGAGCTTGCGGCACCAGTTTTATCAGCACAAAGGCTGTGACGACTGAAATCAGTGCAGTAAAGGCTTTCATGCTCGCATCTATCCAATAAATAGGATGCCATAAAGTGATAATGCCCAATAAATGGGTGGTGCCACAGGCGAGAATAAAAGCGCCAAACATAATAAAGATCTTGCTAAAGGCAAGGTCTTTTCTGTGCCAAACAAAATAAACTAAGGTGATGGGAATTGAGTAATACGCCAACACAATCAGCGCATCTGAAATGACGTACAACCACAGCAAAGCAGGGCTCCAGTTGATACAGAAGCCATGCGGCAACAGGGTGCTTGTGTTAACTAAGCTGGAAATAATTGGCATTATCGGTCCTAGAACTGAACTGATGTTCGAAATCTAGGGCGGTAGTCTTAACGGTTGAAAAGACGGCTCAGAGAATTGTTGAAGCGATGTTATCATCAATCTAATACTTAAGTATAACGATTGATAATTTAATTTTAAGTAGTTTTTTTTGAGCGAACGTCTCTTATGGCCCATAACGACCTAAGGCCTTAATAAACTGGAGCGATTTCCATGAAGTGCGGTAAAATACGCGCTTACAATCAATAGTTTATCCATATGGCACGTCCTTTTAAAACGCAACGCGACCCGCAGGCAACGCCACGTCGTCCCAAGTCCAGCTTTACTAAATTGGCGGTGGATGAAAATGCAGCGCCAGAGCCAACCCAACGGCTACATAAGCTATTAGCACTGGCGGGCTTAGGTTCGCGCCGTGATATGGAAGCGCTGATTGCCAGTGGTCGTGTAACTGTGAATGGTGCGCCCGCCACTACTGGCCAAGGCGTAACGCAGTATGATGTGGTGCGTTTAGATAGCCGCCCATTAAAACTCCCTTTTGTTGCAGAACTTCCACAAGTATTGATTTACCATAAGCCAGAAGGCGAAATTGTCAGCCAGGACGATCCAGAAGGTCGCGCCAGTGTGTTTGATAAGTTACCCAAAGTAAAAAATGCTAAGTGGATTGCGATTGGTCGTTTAGATATGAATACCAGTGGCTTGCTGATATTTACCACCTCGGGCGAGCTCGCTAATCGCTTTATGCACCCCCGTTATGAAGTGGAGCGTGAGTACGCGGTACGGATTTTTGGTGAACTGACCGAAGGTCAAATGTTGCAGTTAAAAGAAGGCATAGAGCTAGAAGATGGCCCTGCTAATTTTGATAGTATTACTGCGCAAGGCGGCGAAGGTGCCAATCATTGGTATCAAGTCATACTCCGTGAAGGCCGTAACCGCGAAGTGCGTCGATTATTTGAAGCGTTTCAACTCCCTGTCAGCCGTTTGATGCGCGTCCGTTTTGGACCAGTCAATCTGCCGCCGCGGGTTAAGCGTGGCACTATGTTAAAACTAGAACAAAAAGAAGTGGTAGGCCTGCTTGAATGGGCTGATTTGCCTGTGCCGAGTGCACCGCTTAGACAGCTGACACAACGTGAAAAATTAAAAGCGACGACCGTATTTATGCCTAAAGTGCGTAAACAACGCGTGAGTGCCTTAGATAGGCCGCCGCGTGATGCCGCCGATGGGGATGCTAGACCTTACCGTGCTAAGTCAGATGTAGCACGTAAAGAGGGGCCGAAAAAACCAGCGCCTAGAAAAAATGAGAATCGACGTGTACGTCAATCCAGTGATTTGGCGGCACCTGCCATGCAGAAGAAAAGCGATCGAAATAGAGGTCGGGGCTAGCGATTGATGATAAGGCGGCAATCCGCCTCATTAAAATTAATGCCGTTTTTCTTCTAGCAGTTGTTCGATACGATCTAACCTAGCCATAATTTCCTGAATACCCGCTTCTGCATCTTTATCTACTTTTTCAACATCGCGCGTGACTTTATCTACGTCACTGCCAATTAAAAATGCAGACAAGTTTGCAGTAAAAACGGTGGCGAGTATCACCCCTAAAAAAATAAGTATGCCGCCAAAAAAACGTCCCGCTGCCGTTTTGGGGACGATATCGCCATAACCTGTATGGGAAATAGTTACCCATGAATACCACATGCCATCCCAGATAGAACCGATTGAAGGGTCGAGTTGGCTGATGACAATGCCTGCAAGCGCTACAATAATGCCCGTAATTAACATCATGATGCTTAGGTGGCCACGCGTGAGGTAATTACGAATGCGATTTGACAACCGCACGAGTAAGAACAGCATGAGTACTAAGCGTAGATTACGTAGTACACCCACTAAAGGCGTGTAAGTCCACTCTATCGGTACGCCGGTGAAAATAATCACCAGGTTCATCCAGTTTGTCAGCAAATAGCGTTTTTTATCACGTACAAGAATCGTGAGTAGGGTAGTCTCAATCAGAAATACTAGCCAAATTGCCCAGTCAAACCAGCGTGCTGTTGATAAGCTCACTGAACCGGTTTCTTCTAGATACCATTGTATTGGAATCCAAAGTGCGAGCACTAGAATCGGCCATTCTAGACGTTGTGCCCAAGTGACGGCAATGGCGTTTTCACTGGGGTCAACACTGGCAATACCAAGTAGATGTCTGACTTTATGCGCCATAATTAGCTCAACTTTTTTAAAGGCTTATTGTAGCTTAGCTAATCGCCACAAAGAAGTTACCTCGGCTTTACGTGCTAGATGCAGTGGGTCGCTTGCATCTAAGGTTTTACTATGCCTTGCCTTGGTATCGGTTCTCTCAAGTACTTTTAAACCCGCGGCAGTTATCCAACCTAGTAGCTCATCACGCGTTCTTAAACCTAAGTGTTCAGCAAAGTCAGACAGAATAAGCCAACCTTCACCATGTGGGCTTAAATGTTCTGCCAAGCCATTTAAAAAGCCTTTAAGCATTTGGCTTTTTTCATCATAGATAGCAGATTCTAGCGCAGAACTCGGGTGTGCTGGTAGCCATGGTGGGTTACAGACAATTAAATCTGCTTTACCATATTCAGCCTTAGGGTAAAGATTGGCTTCCAACAAAGTCACATTCGGTTTTAACCCTAATAAATTAATATTTTTCAGCGCACAATCCAAAGCGCGATGTGAGTTATCGGTGGCGACAATTTTCGTCACGCCGCGATTCGCCAATACTGCGGCTAATACGCCAGTACCCGTGCCGATGTCAAATGCAAGATTGCAGGGAATAGGTAGCGGCGAAACATCCACCAAGTCTAAATATTCACCACGTATGGGTGAAAATACACCATAGCTCGGGTAAATTTTATTGTTAATCACGCTAATATCGACACCACTTTTGCTCCATTCATAAGCGCCTACTAAGCCTAGAATTTCACGCAATGACACCACAATAGTTTGGGTGCTTTTACCATAAGCGTGCTCACAAGCAGCTTTAACGTCAGGTGCGCGGCGTAAGCTAATGTTATAGCCTACGTTTAACTCTATGACTAACATGCCTAAAATACGTGCTTTTTGCGATTGTGCTTGGCGATGTAAATGAAACGCCTCAAGCATGGTTTCGCCGGCTTTCTTTGGTTTTTTTCTTGGGCGATCTATTCTGCGTGAAAGTGCTTGCATGAGAAGCTTGGCATTTTGAAAGTCACCACGCCAAAGGAGGGCAGTACCTTCGCAACTAAGTTTATAAGCATCATCTGCTTTGATGGTGTCATCAGCGATTTGTACTTTTTTAGGGACTGGTGCGGCATTTTCAGAATGCCAGAGGCCGGTTTTAGTTTTGCCAGCTTCTTGCCAGTTAATGGTATTGGTTGTGTTCAAAATAGGATGACCTGATGATGTGAGTGAATGCCCTTAGACAGGCTTATTTTTTAAGTCAATTGCGATTTAGTAAGTAAAAATACAAATTCGGTGCCAGATGACACTTCTAGCCAATTAAAGATGATGTTTGGATAAGCCGCTTCTAATGCATCGCGATTATGGCCGATTTCAACAATCAGTATGCCATCGTCGTTTAAATAGTTTGCCGCCTCGCGCAGAATGGTGTGCGTGTGGTCTAGGCCAGCTACGCCGCTACCTAGCGCGAGTTGTGGTTCATTTTGATACTCTGCTGGCAACGCTGCCATAGACGGGGCATCTACGTAGGGGGGATTGCTGATGATGATGTCGTATTTTTTGCCAGTAAGTGCGCTAAACATATCTGATTTGATGGCGGTAACTTGAGCATCTAAACCATAATTGGCAATGTTGATATTCGCGACATCAATGGCATCTTGTGAAATGTCAATGACATCGACCGCAGCATTAGGAAATACGCTGGCAAGCAATACGCCTAAACAACCGCTACCTGTACAAATATCTGCCGCACTTTCTATCATCTCTGGAAATTCAACCCAAGGGCTTAAGTCGGTGTTTAATAACTCTGCAATAAACGAACGTGGAATAAGCACGCGCTCATCCACATAAAATTTAAGGCCTTGCAACCACGCTTCTTTTAGCAAATAAGCGGTTGGTGTGTGTTGCGTTATACGCTGATCAATAAAGCTCGCTAGCTTGCTACGTTCGCTTGCGGTTAAGCGAGCATCTAAAAAGTTATTGAGCGTATCCATAGGCAAATGCAATGCGCTCATGATTAGCCAAACGGCTTCGTCATAGGCGTTATCGGTACCATGACCATAAAAAATGTCAGAAGCCTCAAATTGACTCACGGCATAACGTAGCCAGTCGCGAATGGTTTGGAGTTCAGTGGTTATTTGATTAGTCGTCATAAGCTTAGTCACAAAGTGCACTGAGAACACAGAGTAGACCTAGGTTTACTCTGTAGTTTTCGGCGACTTATTTTAAAAGGGTTTCCATTGTCAGTTTGTAGGTTTCTTTGAGAGGCTCAATATCTGCCACGGCCACACATTCGTTTAATTTGTGTATGGTGGCATTGAGTGGGCCAAATTCAATTACTTGCGGGCAAATGTCGGCAATAAAGCGTCCGTCAGACGTGCCGCCGGTAGTCGATAACTCAGGGCTTACGCCATAAGCTTGCTCAATTGCTGTGGTAATCGCTTCAACCAAATTGCCGCGTGGCGTAATGTAAGAAGGGGAATGCTCCCATTCCAAATCATAATCTAGCTTGTGGCCATCTAAAATATCATGAACGCGCTGCTTTAGATTGGCTTCGGTACTACCTGCATTGTTGACCAACGCACAGTATCTAAAGTTAAATAAAAGCTCAACTTCACCAGGCACCACATTGGTTGCACCTGTACCGCCATTCATATTGCTGATTTGCCATGAGGTGGGCGGAAAATATTCGTTACCTGTATCCCAAACGGTTTCCACCATGTCTTTAATCGCAGGGGCAACCAAGTGAATAGGGTTTTTGACTAAATGCGGGTACGCAATATGACCTTGCACCCCTTTGACTAAAAGTTTGCCAGAAAGGGAGCCACGACGACCGTTTTTAATCATGTCGCCTACTACTTTGTTGCTGGTAGGTTCACCCACGATGCAGTAATCAATGAATTCACCACGCGCTCTTAATGCTTCAACCACTTTAATGGTGCCATCTACCGCAACACCTTCTTCATCAGAGGTAATGAGTAGGCCGATAGAGCCGGCATGGTTGGGATGCGCTGCGATAAATTCTTCAATACTGGTTATGAATGCAGCCAGCGAGGTTTTCATGTCAGCCGCACCGCGCGCGTAAAGCATACCTTCTTTAATGGTAGGCTCAAAAGGCGGCGTATGCCATTTTTCTAGCGGGCCTGTGGGCACAACGTCAGTATGGCCAGCAAACACTAATAACGGGCCACTCGTGCCTCGGCGGGCATAGAGATTATCCACATTGCCAAAACGCATGCGCTCGATTTTAAACCCCAGCGGTTCAAGGCGTGAAATCATCAGCGCTTGGCAGCCAGCATCTTCTGGCGTGTTTGAACGGCGTGCTAGCAAATCAATGGCTAGACTTAAGGTTTTGCTGTGAGTGGTTGAGTTCGTCATAGTTGTTCTTTATAGGCTATTTCAGTAAATCCTACGCATATGATTTTGCCATTGTTTACCAACACGGGACGTTTGATGACAGATGATTTTTCTAGCATTAACTTAAGTGCAGACTGTGGATCAATCACCGCTGATTTTTCTGCTTCGGTTAAGTTACGCCAAGTCATCCCCGCTCGATTGACTAGCTTTTCCCAAGGCATTTGACTTAACCAGCTTTCAAGTAAATCATGGCTAATACCATTTTTCTTGAAGTCATGAAATTCATAAGCCACGCCATGATTACTTAGCCAATCACGGGCTTTTTTAACGGTACTACAATTGGGAATACCGAATAGTTGCATGACAATAGTATTTTTGATGGATGTTTTATACCATCAGTTTAATTAAAGCGGTATTTTAACAGGATTACTATAAAGTGCAGAAATTATGCTGTAAGGATGCGGGAGGGGGTGATTTTTTGGGATGTAAAATAGTCACTTTTTTTCAGGACGTTGTCTAATATTTTTTAGTAATTGAATGAGTCTGTCTTTAGGCATGGGTCGTGATATCAAGTAGCCTTGCATTTGATCGCAACCTAGCTTGGCAAGGATGCTACGTTGCTCTTCAGTTTCAACCCCTTCAGCCACCACATTCATTTCAAGTACATGTGCAAGCTCAACCACGGCTTGAACTACGCCCAGCGTTTTAGGATTGGTATTAATGTCAGCCGTAAACGAATGGTCAAGCTTAAGTTCATTTACTTGCCAATGTTGAAGATTGGTAATGCTTGAGGAATAGGTCCCGAAATCATCAATAGCAACGCGGATACCGGCTTTCTTAAATTGGGCGAGTTGATTGTTGAATTGTATTTCATTTTTCAGGGCACTAGATTCAGTAAAGTCAAAGATTAAACTAGATGCAGGTAAATCAAAACGCTTCAGCATCAGCGTTACATCATCTACAAAATTGGCATTTGCAATTTGATTGTGTGACAAATTGATGGAGATATCAAAGGGAATGTAGCGGTAATTTAATTGATGCAATACACGGCAACATTCCTCCACAATCCAGTCATTGATGGTATAACTTAAACCAAATCGATCTGCGGCATGCATAAAATCGGCAGGATACAGCAAACCCTTAATGGGATGTTGCCAGCGCAATAATGCTTCAGCACCTATCGGCTTTCCAGTCACAGTGTCAATTTTTATCTGGTAATGTAGCTCTAGCTCACTGTTAACTAAGGCTTTTTTCAAGTCGTATTGAATTTCAAGCAGCTGGTCTGTCACTAAGGCAATTTCAGCATCAAAAAAGCGGAATTGATTCTTACCGTCTTTTTTAGCGCGATACATCGCGGTGTCTGCAGCGCTAATCAGTTCTTCGATATTGCCGCCATTAGAATGCATTGCAACACCAATCGAGACGGAAATATTTAGTTCTATATTGTTGATAACGCAAGGCGCGCGCACTGAACTGACCATACGCTCAACGACTGCAATATAGTCTTCATTATTTTCTATCCCTTCGATAATGGCAATAAACTCATCCCCACCTATGCGAGATACTTCATCACAACCGCGCACGGCGGTCACTAAGCGAGAGGCTATTTTTTGTAATACTAGATCACCTATTTTATGGCCCAGTGTGTCGTTAATTTGTTTGAAATCATCTACATCAATAAAAGCCACAGCCAAGCCTAATCCGCTACGCTCACATCTTTTCGTTGCGGATTCTAAATGTTGCAGAAGTGCGCGGCGATTTGGTAATTGTGTCAGCGTATCAACGAGTGCTTGATGACTTATTGCCTGGAGGTCTTCTTTATTAAACAAGCTAAATCTAAAGGTATCGTATTCTAATTTATCGTAAAAAATGGCAATAATAAAAGCCACTAAAAATACGCAGATTAAGCCTAATGCTACCGTGATGCTTAGTAGCGAGCTATCCCAAAGCATATGGTTATTAGTATTCATACTTTGTGGAACATCCATGGCAACCGTGTATATCAGGTAAATACCAGTGAAAGCTAAAGAGATGACAAGTGAAAATATTGATTTTGTTAGGAGTGGGCGTTCGCCAGAGTAGCTTTTAAGCCAGAAAATAATCATGATTGCCATACTGTTAATGGCAATAGCTACCAATGTGGCCAGTAAGTAGGTTGTTGGTGGCAGCGATATTGCAATTTCACTTTGTGTTGCTAGCATGGTGAAGTAAGCAATTAGGCTTGTGCTGGCGCCGGCTAAAATGCCACTACCTAATAACGATTGAATGGGCAGCGTTTTTTTGCTTGAACCATTGAGCACGATGGCTGCAAAAATGAGGGAAAACAGCCATGAAAATAACATGTAAATTGAGCTATATCCGGATAATGGCCTCACGGTGAATGCCATTAAAACCAAAACGTGGCTAGCCCATAAGCTAGTTCCTAAGCCTAGTGTACTGTATAGAAAGGTTGAGCGAATCTCATTGGCGGCCGATTTATATAATTTGCTGACTGCGCTGAACGTAAACAACACCGTCAAGTAAGTCAGTAGCAAAGATAAAACAATTAATTGTAGGCTGTAATAGCTCATTAATTAGCTAGGTCCAATTCGGATTAGGTAATAGCTTTCAAGTTAGATGTATCATTTATAGCATAGATTATGCCATTAGAATATCGCGGGCATAAAAAAAGCTGTAGAAGCATTGGAATGCTTACTTACAGCTTGCTTTAGGGCTAAGTTAATTGATGGGCCTATTTATTTTATACACAAAACTGTCATAATTCCGACAGTCTTGTTGTTTAAATGAGATTGTTGAAGTGTTAAGTCTCTTAAATACCGCGTAGTAATTCGTTGATACCTACTTTACCTAGCGTCTTTTCATCCACTTTTTTAACAATCACAGCACAATATAGGCTGTAAGTGCCATCTTTAGACGGTAAGTTGCCTGACACTACGACAGAACCGGCAGGGATGCGACCGTAAGTGACGCTACCTGTTTCACGATCATAAATCTTAGTAGATTGACCAATGTAAACGCCCATAGAAATCACACAATTATCTTCTACAATCACGCCTTCAACCACTTCAGAGCGTGCGCCGATAAAGCAGTTATCGCCAATAATGGTGGGTCCAGCCTGTACAGGTTCTAATACGCCACCAATACCCACGCCACCGCTTAAATGCACATTTTTACCAATTTGCGCACATGAACCTACTGTGGCCCATGCATCTACCATGGTGTTTTCACCTACATAAGCACCAATGTTGACAAATGAAGGTAACAGCACGGCATTTTTACCAATAAATGAGCCACGGCGGACCATGGCGTTAGGCACGACACGAATGCCATCTGCTTTAAAGTCTTGTTCTGTGTAATTAGCAAATTTTGGCGGTACTTTATCAAAATACTTGGTACAACCACCTTCTAGCAACACATTGTCATCTAAGCGGAATGACAACAGTACCGCTTTTTTTAACCATTGGTGCGTTTCCCAATTTTGCGTGTTGCCTATGCGTGATGCGACGCGTAGGGCCCCTGAATCAAGGTCTGCAATGATGCTGGCAATAGCTTCTTTTAATTCTTTGCTAGCATTGCCTGGATTGATGTTTGCGCGATCTTCAAACGCGGCTTCAATGATGTTTTGTAGTGGATTCATGATGGGGTAAATAATATTCCAAAATTAAAAGCGTAAAAAAAGGGTAAAAAAGCGAAAGCGCTATTTTACCCTAATCAAATAAAGTTAACCTAAACTAATCAGCATCATATGTTGCGTTTAAGGTTAAATTTTTAATTGTGAACCTAGCTCTACCACACGGTTAGGGGGTAGTTTGAATTGATTGGTAATGGTTTCAGCACTTCTAAATAAGCCGATAAATATTTTCTTACGCCAAAAGGCCATCCCTGAATTGCCGCTCGGAATAAGAATTTCTTTGCCCACAAAAAATGAGGTATCCATGGCATCTAATATTAAGCCCTGATCAGCACACATCGCTAAATCACGCGGTAAATCTGGTTCATCTTTAAAGCCGTAGCGGATAGTCACGCGATAAAACTCGTAAGGTAAATGTTCCACTGATAGACGTTCTTCGGTAGAGGTATGTGGAAAGTCTAAGAATTTAACGGTGAGCAACACCATTTTTTCATGCAACACTTTGTTATGTTTTAAGTTGTGCAACATGGCATGTGGAATACCATCTGGGTTAGGGGTCATAAATAAGGCAGTACCAGAGACGCGTGTTGGCGGATGTGCCCCCACTGCTTCAATAAACGGTCCGATTGCCATTGCATCATTTCTAAGCTTGGCATAAAGCATATCGCGCCCTGATTTCCAAGTCAGCATTAAGGTGAAAATGACAATGCCGATGACAAGTGGCGCCCAGCCACCATCAGGTATTTTGAGTACATTGGCACTGAAGAATGCGACATCGACTACTAAAAACATCATGACCAGCACGCCGGTACGTAATTTACTCCAGCCCCAAATATTGTGGAACACAATGCCGGCTAGCAAGGTAGTAATGACCATATCGCCTGTCACTGCAATACCATAAGCCGCAGCTAAGTTGCCTGAGGACTTAAAGCTAAGCACTAGTACCATCACGCCTATCATCAAGCCCCAGTTGACGCGCGGCATGTAAATTTGGCCTTCTTCGCTTTCTGAAGTGTGCTCAACATGCATGCGAGGCAAGTAGCCTAATTGCAATGCTTGGCGCGACACTGAAAATGCGCCAGTAATGACGGCCTGCGAGGCAATCACTGCGGCCAACGTGGCTAATACAATGAGGGGAAAAAGCATCCACTCGGGCGCTAACAAGTAAAAAGGATTTTTAATGGCTTCTGGGTGTTGCAATATTAATGCCCCTTGGCCAAAGTAATTCAGTACTAAAGCGGGTAGCACAAAACCAAACCAGGCTAAGCGAATCGGGAATCGGCCAAAATGGCCCATGTCTGCATATAATGCTTCAGCGCCAGTGACAGCAAGTACGACTGCGCCTAATGCAACGAAGGCAATCCAAGGACTTACCGCAAAGAAATTAAACGCATACACGGGGCTTAGTGCATGCAAAATAGTAGGATTTTGCATAATGCCTAAGATGCCTAAAACCGCTAAAGTACCGAACCACAACAGCATAATGGGGCCGAAGAAAGCGCCTACTAATGCAGTGCCTTTGCTTTGCGCCCAAAACAGAATGAATAACACCCCTAAAGTGACAGGCAGTATGAGTGGATGTAGTGCAGGTGCTGCAAGTTCTAGGCCTTCAACCGCAGACAGCACGGAAATGGCAGGGGTAATCATCCCGTCTGCGTAAAACATACAAGCCCCCAAAATACCCAGCAACATAATCGTTCTTTGCATTTTTAGGTTGCCCGCAGCGTTATGGCTAGCCAATGCTAGTAAGGCCATAATGCCGCCTTCGCCACGGTTATCTGCCCGCATAATAAAGGCTACATATTTTACTGACACCACCATAATGAGCGCCCAAACAATGAGCGATAAAATGCCGTACATATTCACTTCCGTGAGGGGTACAGGGTGAGTGCCTACAGAAAATACTTCTT
>CANNEG010000047.1:0-12192 GCA_947503455.1 Betaproteobacteria bacterium | reverse complement strand
GGTATAAGCTGGCGCTGGTGCCGCTGCAGCTTCAGCAAATACTGCTGTTGGCACTGATAATGCACTTAATACTGCAAGTGATAATAAAGATTTACGCATAATACTTCTCCTTGATTAATGTTTAGAATAAATAAAAGACTATTCGAAGTTATATAAGCAAACACCATGCCAAAAAATATTATGTTTATAATCAATAAGATAAGTTAAATTCTAATGCATTTTAGTTTTGTCTTTATGCATCAAAACCTGATAAACTAACGTCTAAACCTAAGGAGCTCATATGTTTAACGCAGATAAACTTAACGAAATATCTAATAAAATCAAAGAGGTAGTGAATAACTCCCCTTTAGGTGATACTGAGAAAAATATACATGCACTATTAAAGAGCATCTTCACCAAAATGGAGCTTGTCACACGTGAAGAATTTGATGTGCAAACGGAAGTGTTACGCAACACCCGTGAAAAGTTAGTCATGCTAGAAAAAAAACTAAGCGAATTAGAGTCTAAAATTAAGTAGGCCTACAGCCCGCCATGAGTTTAGCTGTTCTTCATAGCCGCGCATTAAGTGGTATGGATGCACCAGAAGTGGTAGTTGAGGTGCATCTTGCCAATGGCCTGCCTAGTTTCACGATTGTGGGTTTGCCAGAAGCGGAAGTGAAAGAAAGTAAAGACCGCGTGCGCGCGGCTTTGCAAACGGCGCAATTTGAATTTCCTGCACGGCGTATCACGGTCAATCTTGCTCCAGCAGATTTGCCCAAAGAAAGTGGCCGCTATGATTTGCCCATTGCACTGGGCATATTAGCCGCGTCAGGGCAAATTCCAACGGCCCCATTAGCACAATATGAATTTGCTGGCGAATTAGCACTGACCGGTGAATTGCGGCCGATTCGCGGCGCGCTGGCAATGACGTCTAGCATCATGCGTGACACAGTTGCTAAGGCCAATCAAGACGTGCGTCAAAAGCGTGCGTTTATCCTGCCACAAACCAGTGCAGCAGAAGCCGCTTTGGTGCGCGATGCTGTTATCTACCCAGCCAACACAATGCTTGAGGTGTGTGCACATTTGAGTGGACACACGTTATTAACGCAACTAGCACCTACTGAGGTTGTCACAGAAAATACTTACCCTGACTTTAGCGAGGTAAAAGCGCAAAGTATGCCCAAGCGCGCATTAGAAATTGCGGCGGCGGGTGGTCATAGTGTCATCATGAGTGGCCCGCCAGGTACCGGTAAAAGTATGTTGGCGTCAAGATTTGTCGGTATATTGCCCGCCATGACGGATTCAGAAGCATTAGAATCCGCGGCAATACAGTCACTTAACGGTAATTATAAATTAGAAAATTGGAAGCGCAGACCTTATCGAGCGCCACATCACACGGCATCGGCGGTGGCTTTGGTGGGCGGTGGTGGTATACCGCGTCCGGGTGAAATTAGCTTAGCGCATCACGGCGTGTTGTTTTTAGATGAGCTGCCAGAGTTTGATCGCAAAGTCTTAGAGGTATTGCGCGAGCCGTTAGAAAGTGGCCGCATTACCATTTCTCGTGCGGCACGACAAGCGGATTTTCCGGCAAACTTTCAACTGATTGCGGCCATGAACCCTTGTCCATGTGGCTATTTAGGACACCACAATAATAAATGTCGCTGTACGCCAGATCAAGTATCGCGTTACCGCGCAAAAATCTCTGGGCCCTTATTAGACCGTATCGACTTACATATTGAAGTGCCTGCGCTAAAAGAAGAAGAGTTGATGAGCGCTAATGTGAGTGAACACTCACAATCTATCAGAGCAAGGGTAGAGAAAGCGCGCGCCAAACAATTAACCCGACAAGGTAAGCCTAATCATTTGCTCGGTACCAAAGAAATAGAGGTTTATTGCCAGATTACAGAAGCCGGCTTAACGCTGTTAAAAACGGCGATAGCACGCCTCAATCTTTCCGCCAGAGCCTACCATCGCATCTTAAAAGTGGCACGCACCATTTGTGATTTAACTGATGAAACGAACATTCAACCCGCGCACATTGCAGAAGCCATTCAATACCGCAGACACGATATATAACGAACAAAAGCGATACAAAGCAATACTGTTAAGCCGATGCTATAATTCGCCATCTATTAAAATACACACCTAACATCGCTTATGTCTCAACAATCGCCTATCACTACTGAAAAAATCCTTAGAGATTTACTTGCAAAACGCATTCTGATTTTAGATGGTGCGATGGGCACGATGATTCAGCAATATAAATTGACTGAGGCTGATTATCGTTCTGAGCGTTTTGCTGATTTTGCCGCACCGGCAGGGCAGCGTGAACTCTTTGTCAAAGGCAATAACGAACTGCTTACCTTAACGCAGCCACATATTATTCAAGAAATCCATGAAAAATATTTAGCGGCAGGTGCAGATATTGTCGAAACCAATACGTTTGGTGCAACCACCGTGGCGCAAGATGATTACCACATGGGGCACTTAGTCTATGAGATGAACGTGCAGGCAGCCAAGCTGGCTAAAACCTCATGCGAAAAATATAGCACCCCAGATAAGCCGCGCTTTGTCGCAGGCACCTTAGGCCCGACACCAAAAACGGCCAGCATCTCCCCCGACGTGAATGATCCAGCCGCGCGTAATGTCAATTTTGACCAATTAGTGACGGCCTATTTAGAGCAAACGCGGGCGTTGGTTGAAGGTGGGGCAGATATTTTAATGGTAGAAACCATTTTTGATACGCTCAATTGTAAAGCGGCATTATTTGCGATTGATACATTCTTTGAAGAATCAGGTTTACGTTTTCCTATCATGATTTCAGGCACCGTGACGGATGCCTCTGGCCGTATTTTGTCCGGTCAAACGGTCACCGCATTTTGGCATTCTGTACGTCATGCAAAACCACTATCTATTGGTTTAAATTGTGCCTTAGGCGCCACCTTAATGCGTCCTTATGTAGAAGAGATTTCAAAAATAGCCGATACATTTGTGTGTATTTACCCGAATGCCGGCTTGCCTAACCCAATGTCAGATACTGGCTTTGATGAAACGCCCGATGTGACATCAAGTTTAGTGAAAGAGTTTGCCGAAAGCGGCTTTTTAAACATTGCGGGTGGCTGCTGTGGCACGACGCCGGGGCACATCAATGCAATCTACCAAGCCATTAAAGACGTAGCGCCAAGGTCTCTACCCACACTAGCGCAAACACTTAAGTTGTCAGGTCTAGAACCTTTTATCGTTGATGAAAGCTCATTGTTTGTCAACGTCGGTGAGCGCACTAATGTGACTGGCAGTAAAGCTTTTGCGCGCATGATTATTAATGAACAATATGATGAAGCCTTAACCGTTGCACGCCAGCAAGTGGAAAATGGCGCGCAAGTGATTGACATCAACATGGACGAAGGCATGCTTGATGCCGTTAAAGCCATGACGCACTTTTTGAATTTGATTGCCTCCGAGCCAGACATTGCCCGTGTGCCGGTTATGATTGATTCCAGTAAGTGGTCAGTCATTGAAGCTGGTTTGAAATGTGTGCAGGGCAAATCGATTGTTAATTCAATCTCTATGAAAGAAGGCGAGGCTGAATTTTTACGCCAAGCGAAACTTTGCCAGCGCTATGGTGCGGCTGTTATCGTCATGGCCTTTGATGAAAAAGGCCAAGCAGATACCTTTGCCCGCAAAACCGAAATTTGCAAACGCGCTTATGATTTATTGGTGGGTATTAACTTCCCCGCGGAAGATATTATTTTTGACCCCAATATTTTTGCCATTGCCACGGGGATTGAAGAACACAATAACTATGCCGTGGATTTTATTGAAGCCACTCGCTGGATTAAACAACATTTACCGCATGCTAAAATTTCCGGCGGTGTTTCAAATGTCAGTTTTAGCTTTAGAGGCAACGATCCCGCACGTGAGGCGATACACACGGTATTTTTATACCATGCGATTAAAGCCGGCATGACCATGGGTATTGTGAATGCGGGCATGATGGGTGTCTATGATGACCTTGCGCCAGAGCTAAGAGAGTGTGTTGAGAATGTGGTTTTAAATCGCATCATCGATGCGAATAATCCCTTGGCGGCTACCGAGCGCATGATTGAAATTGCCGGCACGCTAGTTGCGGGGGGTAAAAAAGAAGCGGCTACCCTAGAGTGGCGCGGCACTCTTGATGCCCCCACCCCAGTTGAGAAACGTTTAAGCCATGCCATGGTGCACGGTATTACTGAGTTTATTGTCATCGACACCGAAGAAGCACGCGCGGCGATTGAAAAAAATGGTGGCAGACCTATTCATGTGATTGAAGGGTCGCTGATGGCTGGCATGAATATCGTCGGCGACCTATTTGGTCAAGGCAAGATGTTCTTACCTCAAGTGGTTAAATCAGCGCGGGTGATGAAACAAGCCGTCGCACACTTAATTCCTTATATTGAAGCAGAAAAAGCCGCCGATGAGAAACGTACCGGCATTGTTGCTAAGCCTAAAGGTAAAATGGTCATCGCTACCGTTAAGGGTGACGTGCATGACATTGGTAAAAATATCGTATCGGTCGTGTTGCAGTGTAATAACTTTGAAGTAGTGAATATGGGCGTGATGGTGCCCGCGGCTGAAATTTTAGCCATGGCTAAAGCTGAAAATGCAGACATTATTGGCTTATCAGGCCTCATTACACCGTCGCTAGAAGAAATGACGCATATCGCCAAAGAAATGCAGCGCGACCCCTATTTTAAAGCCTTAAAAACACCTTTACTCATCGGCGGTGCCACCACTTCTCGTGCGCATACCGCCGTAAAAATTGCGCCACATTATGATGGCCCCATTATTTATGTGGCCGATGCTTCAAGGTCAGTATCTGTGATGCAGTCGCTACTCACCTTAGAAACTCGCGCGGCCTACATCGATGAAGTGGCTGCCGATTATGAAAAAGCCCGAAATCAGCATGCCAATAAAAAGGGCACGCCGATGTTGACTATTAAGGAAGCGCGCGCTAATAAAGCTAAGCTATCTTTTACGGGTAACAATACGCCGGTAAAGCCTAAATTTATTGGCCGCCGTGAGATTAAAAATGCTGATTTAAGCATCATTGCCCAATACATAGATTGGACACCGTTCTTCCAAACATGGGATTTAGCCGGTTTTTACCCTGCCATTTTAAGTGACAAAGTGGTGGGTGAAGCCGCTGCCAAACTCTTTGGTGAGGCACAGGCCATGCTCAAAAAAATTATCGATGGCCGCTGGTTGACTGCTAGTGGTGTGATTGCGCTGTTGCCAGCCAATACGGTCAATGATGATGATATTGAAATTTACACTGATGAAAATCGTAACAACATTGCATTTACCTATTATGGTTTGCGCCAACAAACGGTAAAACCAGTGATTGATGGTGTAGCGCGCCCCAACCAATGTTTAGCCGACTTCATTGCCCCCAAAGACACAGCATCTGACTATATTGGTATGTTTGCTGTGACCGCAGGGTTAGGTATAGAAAGTCGTATCAAAAAATTTGAAGATGCACATGATGATTACAGCAGCATTTTACTCAAAGCATTGGCAGACAGATTAGCCGAAGCGTTTGCTGAATACATGCATGAGCGCATTCGCCTAGATTTTTGGGGTTATGCAGCCAATGAAAATTTAGAAAAAACAGCCCTGATTAAAGAGCAATACCAAGGCATTAGGCCTGCGCCAGGCTACCCAGCTTGCCCAGACCATACGGTAAAACCAGACATGTTTAAAATGTTGCAATGCGATACCATCGATATGCACTTAACAGAATCATTTGCCATGACGCCTGGTGCTGCCGTGTCAGGCTTTTATTTAGCCCATGCCGATGCGAAATATTTTAGTGTGGATAAGATAGGCGAAGATCAGCTACTGGATATGGCGAAACGTAGAGGATTAACAAAAGAATATTTAGAGCGTTGGTTAGCGCCGAATTTAAGCTAGGTAAAGAATATGCATATTCACATTTTAGGTATTTGCGGCACGTTTATGGGGGGTATTGCCGTATTGGCAAAAGCCTCTGGGCACAGAGTGACGGGCTGTGATGCCAATGTATACCCACCGATGAGCACGCAACTTGGGGCGCAAGGGATAGAACTCATCGAAGGGTTTGATCCGGCACAAACTTCACTTAATCCAGATATTTACGTAATTGGTAATGTGGTGTCTCGTGGCAACCCCTTGATGGAAGAAATTTTAAATCGTGGTTTACCTTATATTTCTGGTCCGCAATGGTTGGCAGAAAACGTGTTACAAGGTAAATGGGTGCTGGCTGTAGCGGGTACGCATGGTAAAACCACTACCAGCTCGATGCTTGCTTGGATTCTAGAATACGCAGGCTTAGCGCCTGGCTTTTTAATTGGCGGTGTGCCACAAAACTTTGCAGTTTCTGCGCGTTTACCGCAAGCGCCCAAACAAGATGCTAAAAGCATTTCGCCATTTTTTGTTATTGAAGCCGATGAATACGATACGGCATTTTTTGATAAGCGCTCAAAGTTTGTGCATTATCATCCACGCACAGCCGTACTGAATAATCTTGAATATGACCATGCAGATATTTTTGATAATTTAGATGCGATAGAAAAGCAGTTTCATCATTTAGTACGCACCGTGCCAGAAAATGGTTTGGTCGTCAGCAATGGCAAGGAAGCCAGTCTGCAGCGTGTGATTGATAAGGGCTGTTGGACGCCTGTTGAAAAGTTTGGCTCAGATACTGATTGGCAAGCCGTTAACTCACAAGGTGACGGTCGTTTTGATGTGATGTTTGCAGGTAAGTTGCAAGGTCACGTCGCTTGGGATTTGCTCGGTGAACATAACCGTATGAATGCCTTAGCCAGCATTGCCGCCGCCCGCCATGTAGGCGTTTCTGTTGAAGTGGCCATTGCAGCTTTGGCTCAATTTAAAAATGTAAAACGCCGTATGGAAATTCGTGGCGTGGTGAATGGCGTTACTGTTTATGATGATTTTGCGCATCACCCCACAGCGATTACCACCACGGTCGCAGGCTTACGTAGTAAAGTTGGTAAAGCGCGTATCTTGGCAGTATTAGAACCGCGGTCTAACACCATGAAGCTCGGCGTCATGAAAAATGCATTGCCGGCAAGTTTAGAGAGTGCAGATTTGGTATTTTGCTATGGCGCGAATTTAGGTTGGGATGCAACCGAGGCGCTTGCCCCCATTCAACATAAAGCAACGGTTTATGATGATTTAGATCGTATGGTGGCGGCCATTGTAGGCGTTGCAAAGTCCGGCGACTATGTATTAGCCATGAGTAATGGTGGCTTTGGTGGTGTGCACCAAAAAATCCTTGATGCTTTAAAATCTTCGGCAGAACTAAACGTTGGTTAACCAACTAAAAAAATCTTCCTCTATCGCTAAAGCAAGCGTATTTGCCTCGTTCACAACAAAATTAAAAACGATGCGCGTAATGACGATTGCTATTTGGTTATCAATTTTAGTACACGCCCTGTTGTTAAGCATTCATTTTGAGCCTGAACTTAAAAAAATTGCCGATAAATTACCCACTTTAGAAGTGATGTTGGTGAATGCTAAAACTAATACGACGCCTGATAAGGCGGAAGTGTTAGCGCAGGCTAATTTGGATCGAGGCGGCAATACTGATCAAGATAGAAAAATGAAATCTGCATTGCCTACCCTTAAGCAACAAAAGACTGAGTTTACTGTTAAGCCTATGGCGCAAGTAAGCGCCGATAAAAGAGCGACTGAACTAACCGCCGAAGAAACAAAAGAACAAAAACATGTAGCGGCACTTGAAAAGCAGGCGCAAGCATTAATGACACAACTCCAGTCTACCCATAAAGTAGAGTCGCAGTCAGCGCAGAAACCTACCGCAAAAGAAGCTGAGGCTGGCAATCAAGAAACCACAAGAAAATCACTTAATATGCGTGACTTAAGTGCAGCGGCGCTGGAAATGGACAGACTTGAAGCGCTCATTTCTAAACAGCAAGATGAGTATCAAAAACGACCTAGGCGTAAGTTTATTGGTGCACGTGCTAGGGAATATAAATATGCCATGTATGTTGAATCATGGCGGCAAAAAGTAGAAAAAGTGGGCAACCTCAATTACCCTGAGGCCGCTAAAAATCTAAAAATGTATGGTCAGCTACAAATGACAGTCTCTATTAAAGCAGATGGTAGTATTGAAGCGATTGAACTCAACCGAAGTTCAGGACATAAAGTGTTAGATGAAGCGGCTAGGCACATTGTAGAATTAGGTGCGCCTTATGCTAGGTTCCCTGACGATGTGCTCAAAGAGATCGATATTTTAAGCATTACCCGCACTTGGACATTCACTAAAGAAGATAGCTTAGCTTCAGAGTAATATCGCTTTAAAATCATTAAGATTAAAAATTAACGAACCATGACTAACCACTATCAACATCATGTTTTTTTCTGCCTAAATCAACGCGAAGATGGGCTGGCCTGCTGTATGGATAAAGGCGCAGAACAGGCGTTTGAATACATGAAGTCTCGCGTTAAAAAATTAGGCTTGAATGGTCAAAGTAAAGTACGCATTAATCGGGCAGGGTGTTTTGATCGTTGTGATGAAGGGCCGCTTTTAGTCATTTATCCCAAAGCTATTTGGTATACATTCGTGGATAACGATGATATTGATGAGATTATTGAATCTCATTTAATGAATGATAAAGTAGTAGAGCGCTTAGTGGTTAGCTAGCAGTTAAAGCGCAGGCAACCAGCGTAGCCAATTTCTCTTTCAGTGTTTTTTTGCTATTCTCGTCTAGCAAGGCTGTATGATTATCACGCATCACTTCTCCCCAATGTGAATTAGGAAAATGCTGATCATTTTCAAAGCGCGGAATCACATGCCAATGCACATGTGGCGTTTTGTTACCTAAGCTGGCTAAATTGATTTTAGCTGGATTAAATATTTCTCTAAGCGTAGTTTCTACAGCAAACACAACCTTCATGATTCTTGCTCGCTCAGGGGGCGCTAAATCTGTCATTTCTTTTACATGCGCGAGTAACTCAACGCGGCAATAGGCAGGGTAGCCCACATCATTTAATAGCACGATACGACAAAAATCGTCTTGCCATAAAATTTCATGGGGGCTGGGTTCGCACAAAGCGCAAGGCTGATTGTTATTCATGTTAAAAAAACTATCCGCTTAAGAAGCCGCTAACATGCGGTCTAACGTGAGTTTGGCAAGTTTCGCCTCGTGCTGTGGCACTTTAATTTGATTAACAACGCGGCCTTCTACTAAATTTTCCAGTACCCAAACTAAATGTTGCGGATCTATTCTGGCCATAGTGGAACATTCACATACGACGTGGCTCATAAACTGCACTAGTTTACCTTGCGGTTTCATTTGCTCTGCCAGGCGATTGACCAAGTTAAGTTCAGTGCCGACCAACCATTTCGTGTTTGCAGGAGCATCAGAGACTGTTTTAAGAATATATTCAGTTGACCCTACATAGTCTGAATTTAGGCACACTTCATAAGGGGCTTCTGGATGAGAAATCACAAGACCATCAGGGTGTTCAGCACGAAATTTAGTGATATTTTGCAGGCGGAACATTTGATGTACTGCGCAGTGACCTTTCCACAATAATATTTTTGCATTTTTAATTTGCGCTTCGGTTAACCCGCCCATCGGCTGATCAGGGTCCCAAATCGGCATTTGCTCTAAGGGGATGCCCATTTTATGGCCTGACCAACGCCCAAGGTTTTGGTCAGGGAAAAACAATACTTTCTCCCGCTGTTTAAAGCTCCATTCAAGGATTTTTGGTGCATTGGTACTGGTACATACAATGCCACCATGTTCACCGCAAAATGCTTTTAAGTCGGCGGCCGAGTTAATGTAAGTCACGGGGGTAATTTTTTCGTCGAAATTAAGTACTTTATTGAGCTCACGGTAGCTACGTTCTACTTTAGCCAAATTAGCCATGTCCGCCATTGAGCAGCCAGCAGCAAGGTCTGGCAGAATTGCAATTTGATCTGGGCGGCTTAAAATATCCGCCACTTCCGCCATAAAATGCACGCCTAAAAATACGATAAATTCCGCATCTAAAGTCTCGCAATAGCGCGATAATTTAAGTGAGTCCCCCGTATAATCGGCATGGCGATAAACGCTTTCGTTCTGGTAATGATGGCCGAGAATGACTAAGCGCGAACCTAATTTTTGCTTGGCAGCAATAATGCGGCGCTGACAATCTGCTTCGTCAACAGCCTGAAATTTCTCAAATTTAATGGGGGATACTTGCATCATCTTTTACAGCCTTGTTACTTTAAGCTTAGAAAGCGCATATTTTATAACGATAATTGATGTCGTTCACCTAATCTTTTAAGGGCGTCAACATTGGTCCATGAAAAGACGCGCTTTGCAGCCTCTCGCCAATCAACCCATTCATATTTCACATGCTCATCAGGGGCTAATGTAATGGCTATTTCTTTTGGGAGCTCAAGCGCAAATAAATGCTCTACGTTTGTCGTAACGCCCGGTGCATAACGGGAGCGCCAGTGGGGATAAATTTCATAGGTATTAGAAGTCTGCCAATCTTGTAAATCATACTGTGTGGCATCCAAACCTGTTTCTTCAAGTACTTCACGTATCGCTGCTTGTCGGGGTGTTTCGCCCGCTTCTAAGCTGCCAGTGACTGATTGCCAGAATCCTGCTTTATCTGCACGCTCGATAATTAGCACTTGTAAATTAGCTGTATGAATAAGCACTAATGCAGAAACTGGGGTTTTGAATATCACGGTTTAAATATAGGGGCAGTAAAATTAAGCTTTAGTGCTTTTAGCAGCAGTTAAATTTTTTGGCAATTGAAACACGACGCTTTCTATGATCCCATGCAATTCTTCTACATTATTTGCACCTAACTGTTTTAATTGCGCAATCACTTCTTTTACTAACACCTCAGGTGCTGAAGCGCCCGCGGAAACGCCTATTTTGTGCTTGCCAACTAGCCATGCGGCTTGCAAATAGCTGGCATTATCGACCATATAAGCTTCTACACCTTGCTTTTCTGCAACTTCACGTAGACGATTAGAGTTAGAACTGTTCGGCGAACCCACGATAATAATTAAATCACAATTTTTAGCCATTAGTTTAACTGCGTCTTGGCGGTTTTGCGTGGCATAACAAATATCTTCACTTTTCGGGGCATGAATGTTTGGATATTTAGACTTAAGTGCATTGATGACTAAGGCCGCATCATCCATAGACAATGTGGTTTGCGTGACAAAGGCTAATTTTTCCGGGTCCTTTACCGCTAACTGCGCGACATCTTCCACTGTTTCTACCAAATACATGTCCACTTCAGCCTGGCCCATCGTACCTTCAACCTCAGGGTGGCCTTTGTGGCCTATCATAATAATTTCTAAGTTTGCCTCATGCATTTTTGCAACTTCGATATGGACTTTAGTCACCAATGGACAGGTGGCATCATAGGCGTTAAGGCCACGGGTTTCAGCTTCAAGACGGATAGCTTTGGAAATTCCATGAGCACTAAACACGACCGTGCTGCCACTAGGAATTTCATCTAATTCTTTAATAAAAATAGCGCCTTTGGCACGTAAGCCATCCACGACAAATTTATTATGCACCACCTCATTACGCACATAAATGGGCGCGCCAAATTTCTCTAAAGCTTGTTCAACTATAATAATAGCCCGATCTACACCCGCACAAAACCCACGTGGGTTAGCTAACAAGATATCAGCGGTTGTTTTATTTGTTGAATCATTGTCTGTCATACGCACTTTTTATTTGTTAAATTAACTTAAGGTATAATGCACATATTAACCTAAATTTGCACACGCTTATTCCTTTAGAACTTGAGTCCGCTTAAACATGAACCATACTGCCACTAAAAACACTGCGACCCTTTTGATTACTTGCCCTGACAGTAAAGGCATCGTCGCGGCAATTGCAGAGTTTCTCTATCAGCACAATGTCAACATTTTGCACGCTGATCAGCATCAAGATGCTGAAAATAATCTATTTTTAATGCGTGTTGAGTGGGACTTAGCGGGCTTTAGTTTGGCCACTGCCGACTTTGAGCAACATTTTTCAGCGATTGCTAGCCGCTTTAATATGCATTGGCAGCTTAATCTTTCACAAAAACCATTGCGCGTGGCGATTATGGTCTCGCAATACGACCACTGTTTAGCAGATTTATTGCATAGACATAAAAACGGTGAGTTGGTTTGCGATATCCCACTTA
>CANNEG010000046.1:0-12437 GCA_947503455.1 Betaproteobacteria bacterium | reverse complement strand
TCTTCAACATGCGCATAGCCAATGTTGTAGGCTGCCAGCGCCATATAAGTTCTATCCGGTTCTGGAATCCGCTCTGGCACAGTATCTATAAGTTTCAGTAAATATTTAGCCCCTGCAGGAATGCTTTGCTTGGGGTCTAAGCGGTCGGTAACGCCCATTAAATCTGCGGTGCCTTCAGTTAGCATCATCAAGCCTCGGACATTGGTGGGCGAAGTGTTGTAAGTATCCCAGTGAGATTCTCTATAGCTGACAGCTGCAAGTAAACGCCAATCAATCCCCGTAATATTTTGTGCTTGCTTGAACAGAGGGATGTACTTGGGCAGTAGGGTATTGCTGCGCTCAAGAAAGGTCGTTACATCTAGCGTATTGAGTCGATTATTGTGACCGTAATAGCGATCTAATAAATTGCGTAATGTGCCATCCCCCTTAATTTTTGCAAAAAAAGCATTCACTTTAGTGACTAGCTGCGGGTCGACATTCTTGGACATAGCCCAAGCGATTTGATCCGCAGGACCTATAGGCATGGCAACATCTAAGTTAGGGTAATAGTTTTGCATTAAAGCCGCTAAATGACTGTCAGAAACGGTGTAATCAAGCAACCCGTCTGCAACTTCCTCTAGCAAAGATTCTGTATTAGTGTGGTTTTTGCTAAACCATTTGAGTGTGGGATGTTCTTTTTGCATCGCAGTTAAACGTTCTGCATAACTCGTGCCGCTTGGCACAGCAATTTTTTTATCAAAAATTTCAGCGATATCTTTTGGTTTACTATTGACTTCATTATTAAAGATAATCTGTTGCTGAGTTTCTTGATAAGGGCTGGAAAATAGCACCAGATGTTGACGCATGTTAGTAATGGTCAGATTGGCTGCAGCAATATGTGCCTTACCTTTTAATAAACTTGGTATAACGTCGCTAATACTGTCGGCTAATAAAAAGCGTATTTCATACGAAGGAAAATATTCGTTAACAAATAAAACGGCTAAGTCATATTCCATGCCGGCCGGCTGATTGTCATTGTCTAAGTAGTAAGTAGAAGGGCCATTGTGCGTGACGAATACAATTTCTTTTTTTGTAGGGTCAATACGGGGCGCAGCTTCAGTGGGGTCTGATGGTTTACAACCCGTTACTAAACATAAAAGTAATGAAATGAAAAATAAACGCATGATGAGTTTATTAGTGCTTGCGCTTATCAAGCACGCAACTCACTCACTGCACCACCATCAGCGATTAATATAGTATCAGTCAGGCCGTAAAATATGCCATGTTCCACTACGCCTGGCGTGTTATTAATGAAGGCATTTAAGGTGCTTGCATCTAAACTTTTATCGAATTTCATATCGAGCACATAGCTACCGTGTGAGGTAATCCAAAAGCCATCATTAGCGGCATTAGGTCGTAAATTGCCCGTGCCACCGATGGCTTCAAGACTTTTTTTGGTGAGTTGCCAAGCGAAAGGGATAACTTCAATAGGGATGACGAAATTTTGACCAATATGAGTCACTAACTTGCTAGCATCAGCCACTACAATAAACTGCGTTGCGGCTTTCGCTAGTAGTTTTTCTTTAACCAAATCACTGCCGCGACCTTTGAGCAAAGTCATGTCTGGTGTAATTTCATCGGCGCCATCTACATACAAATCAATACTGCTGATATGCTCTAAAGCAACAATAGGTAAGTGAAGTGATTGAGCATTTTGGGCGCTAATGGTAGAGCTGGCGACCGTAGTGACTTTCAAACCCTCATCTTGCTGGAGACGCGCTAGTTCTGCGATAAAATAATTGGCGGTTGAGCCTGTTCCTAAGCCAACAAGCATGCCACTTTTAACGTATTTTGCGGCTTGTAAAGCGACTAGTTGTTTGTCGTTCATGTACGCCCCTCTAGTGGTTATTTTTATTTTTACTAGGCACTATAATAGCGCGATTAGGGTTTTTTAGGCACTAAAAAAGGGAGCTAATTTCAATAGCTCCCTTTTAAAAATTGCTGAGTGAAACGCTTATTGTTATTTCAATACGCGGTTTCTATACTCGCCAGTGCGGGTGTCAATTTCAATCTTATCGCCTTGTGCACAAAATAACGGTACAGGAAATTCAAAACCAGAGGCGATTTTAGCCGGCTTCATTACCTTGCCTGAGGTGTCACCCTTAACTGCTGGTTCAGTGTAGGTAATTTCACGTACTACTGTGGTTGGTAATTCAACTGAAATAGGTTTTTCATTGTAAAAGCGGATATCGACTGCCATGCCATCTTCAAGGTAAGGTAAGGCGTCTTCCATGAACTCTGCATCGACATCGTATTGGTTGTAGTCGGCATCCATAAAAACATAGCTTGGATCTGCAAAGTAAGAGTAAGTAGCTTCTTTTTTCTCTAATACGACGACTTCAAATTTGTCACCAGCCCCATATATGGTCTCGCTAGGGGTGTCGGTTAACAAGTTTTTAAATTTCATTTTAACGACAGCAGTGCTACGGCCAGATTTAGTGTATTCGGCTTTCACCACTACTAATGGGTCACTGCCGACCATAATTACATTACCGGCGCGAAGTTCTTGTGCTGTTTTCATAAATTGCCCTGCTAAGTTAAGGTTTAGTGATTAAGTGTCGCTAACTGCTGTTAATAAGCTAAGCAGTGCGCTAAAACCGGAAATTATACCTTATTTTTTGCCAACTTTTCACTAAAACTCAGCAATTTAGTGGCAAGGTCTGGCAGGGCGCTGAGTATGTCAGCTTGTTGTTTAGTGTAACTATCTAGCTTAGGTAAGTTTTGGACAAGGCGTGTGAGATTATTTGTATCGCTAATGCTAGTATTCGACCAAGTAAGATGAGCGTCCAATAAGGTGGACTTTATTTCATCAGTAGCTTCGCATGAGTAGACTTCTAAAAATGCCTGCATTTTTTTTATATGGGTATCTTCAGTTTGAATGTACGGTTGCCAAATGAAGGGTTTACTCGCCCATATGGCACGTATCCAGCTATCTTCACCACGGACAAAATTTAAGTCGCATGCCCAAAGTAAATGGTCGTAGTCGGATTGAGACAAAAATGGCAATAGGTGTACGGTGATACTTTCCAACCGTAGCGTATTGGCATTCACTTGCTTAAAATCAGTAAAAATGCTGCTTAGTGTATCTATCGAGCCGTTAAATGGTAAAAATATACTGCTGGGTTGATTGGTGGCACTTAAAGCCAACAGTAGCTGATTGATGTTCGCTTGGGGATAATAAAATAATGAAATTTTGATTGAGTCTTTTTCGCTTTCATTATTAATACCCAATGCTTGCCAGAATTTTGTTTGATCTATTTTAGAATTTAAAAACGTATCTCGCTTCGCAATTAAGTTGTGTTCACGAATTAATCCGCCAGTATCATTCTTAAACCCAGGAAAATAAAAATGCTTAGTAATCGCTAGTGTCGGATGTGGTGAAGGCTTTGCATGAAAGTCGCCCACCCAAGATTCGGCGGATAGGTATTCTAGATTAATCCAAATTGACTGCTGCTGTGTCATTTTCACCAGATAGGCATCAGGTAGTGCGCAGGAAAAAGTTTCGATAACAACCTCTGCTGGCATGGTTGCTACTATAGGCCAAGTGCATACTGTAACGCCTTGAATGGCTTGCTCTGTCAGGGTGCTATCTAAACGAGGGATTATTTTTTTTGCGGTGGTTAAGTTATCAATAAATAACCTGACTTGTACATGATGGTCGTTAACTAGTTGCTGACTTAGGCGCCAACAAATACCGATATCACCATAATTGTCGACAATATTACAAAAAATGTCCCAGTGCTGACCGTGGTATTTGCTCATGTAAGTTTCGGGAATATTTAAAGATTATGGATTAGGTGCTTGATATTGCACGTCGACAATCTCATATTGCTCATCACCCGCAGGCGCGATGACTTTAACGACATCGCCTACTTGTTTACCTAGCATGGCACGAGCCAGTGGCGAAACCCAGCTAATATAGCCCATAGAAGGCGCTAACTCATCTTTCCCTACGATACGATAAGTGTGTTCGGTATCATGTTTGAGCGAATACAAAGTCACCCATGCGCCAAAAAATACTTTTTCTAAACCTTGTTGAGTCGCTGGATCTACAATAACCGCGGCATCCATACGCTGCATTAAAAAACGTAAGCGACTATCTATTTGACGTAAGCGTCTTTTGCCATATATATAATCGCCATTTTCACTTCTATCGCCATTGCCGGCGGCCCATGACACTACTTTTACCAAGGCTGGACGCTCAACCTTTAGCAACTCATGGAATTCAGCCTCAATGGCAGCATGGCCTTGTGGGGTAATATAGTTTTTTTCGTCAGCCATATAGATGTGAGTAATTATTTAGAATACTTATTTTTCTAGAAACTGAACATCCTGCACAAAATAGGCAGTTTCACCAAAGCAAGAGGATGGAATGCCTTTATGTTCTTCATAAACCAGCTTGACTCTTCTGCCTAGCGAGTCATTCACTTTTTTGGCAATAACATCATCTTTAACGGTAAAGATGAATTTTTCAGCTTGTGTGCCTGGCATCGAGACTAAAACAATTTCACCTTCCCATGTTTTACAAAAATAGCCTTTGAGTGAAAATTTTTGTACGTAACCAGCACGCTCTCCAGATGAATACACCCAATTTAAAGATGCCCATGTATATAGTGAAAACAGCGTAATAGGTATTATGAATAGCCATAACGCATACTTAAATATGCTTTTTACATTACCTAACATTTGGGGACACCTTAATAAAATGATATGTTGCAGTTGGGGGCTAGATTAAAGTTTACACTACAGACAAAAGCAGATAATACCTGTAGCGATGATTTTTAGTCTAGCGTTTTTGTAATGGAGCGTAGGTTATAGAACTATTCGTAAAATAGTCAGTCTTAGTTAAAATATTTAATTAATGATTATAGGTGCTTTGTGATGAAAAAATTACTACTGTCGGGACTGTTAATAGGAGTGTCATGTATGGCAAATGCTACTTGTCTTGAGCTTTACAATCATCAATTAACAACATTGCAAGGTGACAAAATTAACCTGTGTGATTATCAGGATAAGCCAATTTTAGTGGTGAATACTGCAAGTAAATGTGGTTTTACGCCACAATTTGAAGCGCTTGAAGCTTTGTATAGTACTTATAAAGATAAAGGTTTATTGGTTATTGGATTTCCATCTAATGACTTTAGACAAGAGCCCGGTAACGATAAACAAATCGGTGATTTTTGTAAGCTAACTTATGCAGTTAAATTCCCAATGATGACCAAAAGTTCGGTAACCGGTTCGAATGCAAATCCATTTTATCAACAACTTAATGCTAAAACTGGTCAATCACCTAAATGGAATTTCTATAAATATGTAATTTTGCCCGGCGGTAAAGAAGTGTATGCTTATGGTAGTCTTGTTAAGCCTGATTCGGCTGAAATACTAGCCAAGATTAAACCAAGTTTGAAGTAGCTTTATCGGTTATATCGACGGCTATTTTTGAGTTAAAATGCGAGTTTTTTCCATAATGATGGCTGACAACTCTTCAACTGAGCGGCTGGTAGAATCTGCCCAAGTAATGCCAGCATTACGCATCAGATTTTCTGCTGTAATAATTTCTTGCCGACAATTATCGATGGAAGCATAAAAACTACCAAATCGACGCTCATTGCGTACCGCATGTAGCCGCTCCGGCTTAATCGTTAAGCCGAAAATTTTATCAAGATGCTTATGCAGAATCTCTGGTAAAGTGCCGCGCTCAAAATCTTCTGGAATTAATGGGTAGTTAGCTGCTTTAATGCCAAACTGCATAGCCAAATAAACACTAGTGGGTGTTTTGCCGCAGCGTGACACGCCAACTAAGATGACTTGCGCTTCCTCTAAGCCCGAATTGGTCATACCGTCATCATGGTTCAAAGTGAAGTTAACGGCTTCCATGCGGTCATTGTATTTAGTACCCATCACGCTATGTGCAATACCTGCACCTGTGAGTGGTTGCTGATTTAATTCGATACCTAGCGGATCAATAAACGTACTGAACAAGTCTATAAAATAAGCATCAGATTTTTTTAAGGCGCTCCGCAACTCGATGCTACCGATTGACATGATGACCACAGGCCGTCCGCCATTTGTTTCGGCTGCCTGTGAGATGCTGTTTTGTGCGAGCTTGATTTTATCTAGCGTATCGGTAAATGGCATGCGCACTTGGGTGAAGCTTGTGCTTGGAAAGTGCTCAAGCAACTTACCCAAAGCGCCCGCGGTGATACCAGTACCATCAGAAATAAAAAATACGGTACGGTTAATCATAGTGATTTTACAATCATGCTATCCATGTTATTTCTTAGCTAATCGCTGCCAAGTAGTCACTACAGTATCTGGATTGAGTGACATTGATTGGATGCCTTCAGCTACTAACCATTCCGCAAAGTCTGGGTGGTCGGATGGGCCTTGACCGCAAATGCCCACATACTTGCCTAAACGGTTACAGGTTTGGATGGTCATTTTAATTAAGGCTTTAACTGCATCATTACGCTCATCAAAGCCATCGGCCAAGATGCCTGAATCCCTATCCATACCTAATGTCAGTTGTGTGAGGTCGTTTGAGCCGATTGAGAATCCATCAAAATAAGCTAAGAATTCTTCAGCTAATATAGCGTTAGAAGGGATTTCGCACATCATGATGATGCGCAGACCATTTTCACCGCGTTTGAGACCGTTAGTAGCCATGATGTCAATCACCGCTTTGGCTTCATCTAGTGTACGTACAAAAGGAATCATCAACTCAACATTGGTTAAGCCCATTTCATCGCGTACTTTTTTCATGGCAGTACATTCCATGGCAAAGCATTCTTTGAAGTCTTCGGCCATGTAACGCGCAGCACCACGGAAACCTATCATTGGGTTTTCTTCATCTGGCTCATAAATTTCACCACCGACTAGTTTTTTATACTCGTTAGATTTGAAATCAGAAGTACGCACAATGACTGGTTTTGGATAAAAAGCTGCGGCAATGGTAGCTACACCTTCAGCCACTTTATCGATGTAAAACTGTTTAGGGCTAGCATAGCCGCGCGTGCGATTTTTAATGGTCGCTTTAATTGCTGTAGGCATGGCATCCACATTTAAAATGGCTTTAGGGTGTATGCCAACCATATTGTTAATGACAAACTCTAAGCGCGCTAAACCAACGCCATCATTCGGTGTTTTTGCAAAACCAAACGCCATATCAGGGTTGCCTACGTTCATCATAATTTTGCAAGGGGCTTTAGCCAGTGTTGCCGTGGCTTGCGTACTCACCTCAAAATCTAGTGCGCCATGGTAAACAAAACCAGATTCACCTTCAGCGCATGAAACCGTAACAATTTCACCTTCACGCAGGATGTCTGTCGCATTGACAGAACCTACAATGGCAGGAATGCCAAGCTCACGCGCAATAATTGCAGCATGGCAAGTACGGCCACCACGGTTAGTGACTAAAGCACTAGCGCGCTTCATGACGGGTTCCCAATTAGGGTCTGTCATGTCTGCTACCAGCACATCACCGACTTGCACCAAATGCATATCTGCTGGATCTAATACAATACGCACTGGGCCTACACCGACTTTTTGCGTTACTGCACGCCCAACAACCAATGGGGTTGCTTTGTGTTTGTTCAGTTTGAAAGTTTCTGTGACATTGTTTAATGATTCTTGTGATTTAACTGTTTCAGGCCGTGCTTGCAAAATGTATAGTTTATTATCTAGGCCATTCTTTCCCCACTCAATATCCATTGGGCAGCCATAGTGAGCTTCAATCGTCATGGCGTAACGCGCCAACTCTAAAATATCTTCGTTTGATAATGAATAACGATCGCTATCGGCAGCATCAACATCAACCGTATTGGTACTTTTTCCTGCTTGTGTAGCATCTGAGAATACCATTTTAATGAGTTTTGAACCCATGGTACGGCGCACAATTGAAGGCTTTCCTTGAGCTAGGGTTGGTTTGTGTACATAGAATTCGTCTGGATTAACAGCGCCTTGAACAACGGTTTCACCTAAGCCGTAAGATGAGGTGATAAATACCACGTCTTTAAAGCCTGATTCAGTGTCAATAGTAAACATCACGCCAGCACAGCCAATATCGCTACGCACCATTTGTTGAACACCTGCTGATAATGCAACATCAGCATGAACAAAGCCCTTGTGAACGCGGTATGAAATTGCACGATCGTTATATAAAGAAGCAAATACTTCTTTAATGGCGTGCAAGATGTTATCTAAGCCATGAATATTTAAGAAAGATTCTTGTTGACCAGCAAAAGAGGCATCAGGTAAATCTTCTGCAGTAGCCGATGATCGCACTGCGAAGGTTGCATTTTTGCCAGATTTTGCAATCAGGGCTTCATAATGCTCAGCAATAGCTTTATCTAAAGCGGCTGGAAAGGGTGCTGCCATAATCCATTCACGCACCTTCTTGCCACAAATAGCAAGCGCTTGCGTGTCGTCCACGTTTAATTTATCCAGCTCAGCATTAATTTTAACGTCTAGTTCATTGACCTTTAAGAACTCGCGATAAGCATCAGCTGTTGTTGCAAAACCAGTAGGTACGCGCACGCCTTTAGCTGATAGCTGAGAAATCATCTCACCCAGTGATGCATTTTTACCACCTACAGAAGGTACGTCGATGTTTCTTAATTTTTCAAATGGAATAACGTGGGCAGACATGTGAGTTCCTTAGATGTTCTAAAAGGGGGTAAAGTTTTATTTTCAACTATTTATCATTTTGCCTAAATAAATGTGTGCTGTCACCTGAAAATGCACTGGCAACCTTAAAATTAAGCAAGTGGAGGGTTTGTCATATGAAAAATGACGGCTGTCAGATAGAATGCATTAAGCTAATTGAAAAATGATGGTTAGATGATTCCCGCATTAATTAAAAATATTGAATGAAGAGTTTATGACTACGATACTTCCTACTGAAGTTAAGGTAACCAGTCACGGACGCTTGCACATGGGTTTTTTTGATTTGCATGGTGGATTGGGGCGAAAGTTTGGCGGCATAGGCGCTAGCTTGTCAGCCCCGAGCCAAGTCATTACTGCAAGCTTGTCAGACCGTTTGCAAGTGTCAGGGGAGTCGCAGGTGCGGGCATCCATTATTGCTGGGCAATTGCTGACAAAGCTGGATATCAAAGCTTCAGTTCGACTTGAGATTGAGCAACATATTCCGGAGCATGCGGGCTTAGGTTCTGGCACTCAACTTGCGTTGGCTATAGGCTCTGCAATTAGTCACCTCTACCAATTAAATTTAACGACGGTAAAAATTGCCGAACTCACTGGACGAGGCGCTAGATCTGGTATTGGTATTGCGGCATTTGATCATGGGGGTTTGTTGATAGATGGGGGCAGGATTTCGAGCGCAACCACTGTAACTAACACAATTGCCAAAGTGCCGCCTTTATTAGCGCGCTATGAATTTCCTGAAGATTGGCGCATTCTATTGATACTTGATACTCATCAAGCGGGCATTCATGGGGATGTTGAGCGACAAGCATTTGATCAACTGCCAACATTTTCTGAAAATTTAGCAGCACATTTATGTCGACATGTCTTAATGCAAGCTATGCCTGCTTTACTGGAACGTGATTTAACTGGTTTCGGTCAGGCTATTCAAGTTTTACAATCTCATGTGGGTGACTATTTTTCGCCTGCACAAGGTGGCCGTTATGCTAGCCGCGAAGTGGCTAAAGTATTGCAATATTTAGAGGGTAGGGGTGTGGCCTGTTTTGGACAAAGTTCTTGGGGACCAACCGGCTTTGCAGTGTTTAAAGATGTACTTGAAGCAGAAAGCCAATTACAACAGTTAAAAGCCACTTTCACGGACAGTGCGCTAACATGGCTGATTTGTAGTGGCCATAATCATGGCGCTGAAATATCGGCAACAGCACATTAGACAATAACGCTTAAAATAGAAATTCAGCAGAGCATTTATATGATAAAAAAAAGTATTTTACATTTAATTACTGCGGCTAAAAATGCCAGTCCATTTGATGTCAATATGGCCTATGACGCAGGTTACGATCAGATTATGCCTTACACCAATGTCGCACTGTCTGAAGTAGCGGGATTGTCGCAGGATGTAATTTTTTCACGTAGTCCTTCGGGCGTTAAACGAGAGGCGATATTTATTGGCGGTCGTGATATAGATCTTGCGATGCAAATGTTAGAAGCTTCTAAAAAAGCTATGTTCGCGCCATTCGAGTGTTCTATTTTTGCCGATCCGTCCGGCGCATTTACCACAGCCGCGGCAATGATTGCTAAGCTTGAATTTCATCTTAAAAAACAATTTAATGAAGATTTGACGGGTAAAACCCTGAGCGTATTCGGTGCTAATGGGCCTGTAGGCGGATGCGCTGCCATTATCGCGGCGCAGCAAGGGGCAATAGTCCAGTTGGTGACATACAAATCAGTGGCTGATTTAGTGGCAAAAGTAAACAGTTGGAATGTGAAATATAAGATTAATCTACAAGTGGTTGACGGTACGACAGAGCAAGCTAAGCAGCAGGTCTTGGCAAATGCAGACTTAGTCATTTGCGCTGCTGCTGCGGGTGTGCAGGTTATTAGTCAAGGTCACTTACAAGTGGCAAAAAAATTGAAAGTACTGGCAGATGTGAATGCCGTCCCACCTTTAGCGGTGCAGGGTGTGGCTGTTGATAGTGATGGTGCTGTTATTGAAGGTAGTCGGGCATTTGGTATAGGTGCTTTGGCGATAGGCCAGCTGAAATATCTAACGCAACAGCAGTTATTAAAACAAATGTTGATGGCAGAAAAGCCGCAAGTACTGGAATTCATATCTGCTTTTAAGCTGGCGCGTGAATTATTGTAGGCAGCTTGAAAAATTAGTCATTTGCTTAAAAAATCACTTTTAGTTATTGCGCTTTCTGCCAGACCTTTTGTTGTGGCTGCAGTTCAAGCCGGTTATAGGGTGACGGCGATAGATGCATTTGCAGACCGGCAAACAGTTGAGATGGCTCACGCCACTATGGCTGTTGCTTATGATGATTGTGGTTTTAATGCTGAGGCATTGATGCATGTTATTACGCAATTAGATGCGTCTCAATATCTAGGCTTTGTTTATGGTAGCGGTTTTGAAGCGCAGCCAAGCTTGTTGGAAAAAATTGCCAATATCATCCCTTTGATTGGCAATGCTGCAGCGAGTGTGAAAGCGGTCAAAACAGCCACCAGTTTTTTCGCCGCACTCACGCTAAAAAATATCCCTTATCCTAAAACCTATCAGCAATTAACACTCGACTTGCCAGTGGGTTATTTACAAAAATTTGCGGGGGGTTGTGGCGGCACACATATCAATATAGTCCCTAATCAAAATACGACGCCAGCGGTTAATTGTTATTATCAGCAACACATTGATGGGCGGTCAGTGTCATTGTTGTTTCTTGCTGATACTAATAATATTGCCCCTATCGGGTTTAATGAGCAATGGTTAAGCGCCACGACTACCATGCCATTTCGCTACGGGGGCGCGGTAAGCTACATTAAACTCAGTTTAACGCAGCAACAGCAGATGATTGATGCCGCTTTGATTTTGACGCAACAATTCTCATTGCGCGGACTCAATAGCTTAGATGCTATTGTGCGAAATGACATTGTTTATGTGTTAGAAATCAATCCTAGGTTAAGCGCTAGTTTTGATTTGTATGAAACTGATTTAGCTGAGATGAGTTTAATGGATCTGCATATTCAAGTATGCCATGAGGGTAAGGCCTTGCCATCTATTGAGATTAAAAAATCGGTGCCAGTAAAAGTAAAATCTAAAGCACACGTTGTTATCTATGCTTTAGAAGACCTGATTATTCCGGCTACATTTGTTTGGCCACATTGGGTGCTTGATTGCCCTTATTCGCAGGGGAAAAGCGGTGATATTAAATTATTGGCTGACCAACCTATTTGTAGCGTGGTGGCAGAGGCAGATGATGCGAACGCGGCAAAGCAGATTGTGGATGCTAGAGTTAAAATAATAAACAATTTATTAGGTATAGGTTTGAAAAGTGATGAATATGCCACCCTCTGATTGTTCGACAAAGCATTTAAGCGTAAACCAATTAAGTGCACCTTTGCTAAAAAAATTAGTGCAACAAGCCGATGTTTTGCAGATAGGTATTGTTAAGCATGCATCGGGTTGCACTATTATTGATGCGGGGATTGACCATACTGGTAGCGCGGAAGCGGGGCGCATGATTGCTGAAATTTGCATGGGTGGTTTGGGTGAGGTGCGATTGGAAACCGGCACTCGTTTTGAGCCGCCTTTTTCTAACTGGCCTAATGCAATAGCAGTGGCATCATTACAGCCTGTATTGGCTTGTTTGGCGAGTCAATATGCGGGATGGGCTTTGAGCCATGAAAAGTTTTTTTCTTTGGGTTCAGGCCCGGCACGCGCGTTGGCGCAACGTGAAGATTTATTT
>CANNEG010000045.1:0-12519 GCA_947503455.1 Betaproteobacteria bacterium | reverse complement strand
TTTAGCGTATTTTCTACCTGCTCAGCATCATTCACATTTAATGCCATGCCCTCACCTTTGATATTAGCTACTGAAAAAGTACTGCTAATCGAACTGGCACCACTCTCTGATGTAGCTGTACCAATCACGATTGCACCTTGCTCACCAAGTGCCTGTGCGATAGCAGCGCCTATGCCACGGCTTGCACCAGTTATTAAAGCAATTTGTCCGGTTAACATAATAAGCCTTTGAATATATTTAATTAAATTTAATTTGTTTGCAATATGCCTTGCAACTCTAGCAACGCTTCGTTGCTAGTCATTGCTACACATGGCAACTCAGCTACAATGCGCTTAGTAAGTCCTGCTAATACTTTACCAGGGCCACATTCTGCTGCTTGCGTAATGCCTTGTGTATAAACGGATTGAACCGTTTCAACCCAACGTACAGGACTATACAACTGCCGCACTAAGGCGTCTTTAATCTTATCGGCATTATCATAGCTCGCAACATCAGCATTATGAATAACTGGAATTTTCGGGGTAGTCATCGTTACATCTTTTAAATATTCAGCTAATTTTAGCGCGGCTGGTTTCATTAACGCACAATGCGATGGCACACTTACGGGTAACGGCAACGCTCGCTTCGCACCTTTTATTTTTGCCAACTCCATACCGCGTTCTACAGCGGCCTTATTGCCAGCAATCACTATTTGGCCGGGGGAGTTGAAGTTTACCGCTTCAAGCACGTCGTTAAGCGCAGCTTCCACACACACAGCCCTTACAGTAGCATCGTCTAACCCTAATATTGCCGCCATAGCGCCAACCCCTGCAGGGACCGCACTTTGCATCACTTCTGCACGATAACGCACTAATGGCAAGCTATCTGCAAAGCTTAAAGCACCAGATGCAACCAGTGCAGTATATTCACCTAAACTATGTCCAGCTAGAATGCTAGGAACAGTGCTTGCTACTACTTGCCATGCGCGCCAAGTGGCGACGCCAGCAATTAACATAATAGGTTGCGTATTCGTGGTTTCGTTGATACTGTCATTGGCTTCTGTTGCCATTTTCCAAAAATCTACCCCTAAAATATCTGAAGCTTCTACAAAAGTATCACGGATTATTTTTGAGTCCCCAAAACCCGCCATCATACCGACTGATTGAGAGCCTTGACCTGGAAAAAAGAATGTAAGTTTGTTCATTTTTTTAATCTAATTTAATCGTTAACTTAGCACTTAATGAATACAGTGTGGCTAATATTTAATTAAGGCGGAGCCCCAAGTGAATCCGCCACCAAATGCTTCCATTAGTACAATGTCACCACGTTTAATACGCCCATCCCGCACTGCAATATCTAGTGCTAATGGGATAGAGGCTGCTGACGTATTGCCATGTTTATCTACAGTCACAACTACTTTATCCATACTCATTTCGAGTTTTTTGGCGGTAGCTTGCAATATGCGAATATTTGCTTGATGCGGGACCAGCCAGTCGATGTCTGATTTTTTCATGCCATTAGCAATTAGTGTTTCGTCCACAATAGCGTCTAAGGTGTTAACCGCTACTTTAAAGACAGCACTGCCTTCCATGACAACGGTATCTCTAGCATGTGGTTCAGTTTTACGCGGTACATGCAACATTTTTTCATAGTTGCCATCAGCATGTAAATGCGTGGAAATGACACCTTGCTGTTCACTGGCTTGTAGCACTACGGCGCCGGCGCCATCACCCCACAAAATACAATTGCCACGATCAGTCCAGTCTACGATACGCGAAAATGCTTCGGCACCAATAACTAGCGCGCATTTAGCTGCACCTGCTTTAATAAAGTTATCGGCTGTAGCTAACGCATAAACAAAGCCACTACAAACGGCTTGCATATCAAAAGCTGGACAGCCTGCAATACCTAATTTATTTTGCAACATGACAGCAGTACTAGGGAATATTTTATCTGGCGTTGTCGTGGCTACAATAATTAAATCAATATCATTAGCAGCAATTCCAGCAGCCTCAATGGCATTGCGTGCTGCATGTAAGGCTAAATCACTAGTAAATTCATCATCAGCGACTATATGACGCTCACGAATACCTGTCCGCGAAAAAATCCACTCGTCAGTAGTATCTACCATGCTTTCCAACTCAGTGTTGGTGAGTATCTTTTTTGGGAGATAGCTCCCTGTTCCTGCAATACGAGAATAGATCATTCGTTGTCCGAGATTGTATTATTTGTATGACTAGCAATGGTTTGCTGAAATAGCACATGATCAATTTCAAGTTGCTTTGCAATGCGATCAAGCACACCACTGCGAGATTCCTTAATCGCGGTGTTAATGGCATTTAAAAAAGCAATACTATCCGCTCCACCATGGCTTTTCACTACAATGCCTCGTAAGCCTAACAAGCTGGCGCCATTGTAATTACGTGGATCCATCCGATTTTTTAAAGCTTTTAATACAGGCACTGCTACCAGCCCCATTAACTTTGTTCGCCAATTACGTTTGAACTCTTGACTCATAAACCGACCTATCATTTGAATCAAGCCTTCAGCGGCTTTAAGTGTGACATTGCCGACAAAACCATCGCACACCACCACGTCCGTGGTGCCTTTAAAAATATCGTTGCCTTCTATATTGCCATAGAAGTTTAAGTGGCTAGCACGTAATAATTCACCAGTTTTTTTGACGACTTCGTTGCCTTTAATATCCTCAGAACCAATATTAAGTAAGCCAACTGTTGGATTTTCACGATTTTCTACACAAGACACCAACATGCTACCCATTACCGCAAACTGCAGTAATTGTTCAGCAGTACAATCAGCATTAGCACCTAAGTCTAGAATATAAATCTTTCCTTTTTGACAAGGAAAAACGCCTGCAATAGCCGGACGATCAATACCCGGCAAGGTTTTTAACACAAAACGTGCTGTCGCCATCAACGCGCCGGTATTGCCAGCACTCACGCAAGCGGAAGCCTCCCCACTTTTAACCAAATCAATAGCTACGCGCATTGACGAGTCTTTTTTATTTTTTAGTGCGCCCTGAGGCTGCTCATCCATAGTCACGACTTCGCTAGCATGCTGTATGCGTAATCGCTCACTCGTGCTCACCTGTAATAATTTGAGCTCAGTTTCTATCGTTTCACTCAAACCAACCAAAATGATATTAAGTTGCTTGTCGGCCTCAAGCGCTTTAAGTGCGGCAGGGATAGTAACACTAGGCCCATGATCGCCACCCATTGCATCAATTGCTACAGTAATATTCATAATTTACTCAATTTATACTTAAGCGTTAGACTAAATAGTATACATTTAGCGATCAGTTGGTATTTACTGGCGCCGTAAAAAAACTAACGCCGCCCCAAAATTGGGACGGCGTTAGTTTTAATTTATTTGCAAGCAAGTTTTCAATGTTAGACCTTTTGAGCGCAAATTCACATCAACGAAAGTCTAATCTAAAGAAAAATTATTCGCCTTTGGTAGACAATACTTTGCGACCACGATAGTAGCCGTTTGGGCTAATGTGATGACGTAGGTGAGTTTCGCCTGTTGTTGGCTCTACAGCCAATGCTGGGTTGACTAAAAAGTCATGTGATCTATGCATACCGCGTTTTGACGGTGATTTTTTGTTTTGCTGAACTGCCATAATAAACTCCAATAAAATGATTAAAACATCATCTCAATTACATACAAATTGATGCACAAATAACTGCCTTGCACCACTGATTTAAGATTACGTTAAACTACTAGGGCGCCACTATAATATAAAACCTAACTTTTGTCAGCCAAAATTGTACTTTTAAGACTTAATTAATCCCTTTAACACGGCGAAAGGGTTTGGTTTTTCACCGCTTTGACTGACTATATCACCACAATACTTCTCATGTGTAGGTGCAATTGGCATAGCCATGATAATTTCATCTTCTAATAGCGCAATAATATCCATACTTTGACAAGCCTGCTGCACATCAAAATCGTCACTGCTGTCAATTTCAGTAGCAATTAAGTCATCATCTCTTACTTCGCCAATTAAATAGTTAAAATTTAATGTGAATTTAAGTGGCATTTCATTCAGGCAACGTTGGCAGGTTGTAGTTAAGTTTGCAATTAAAGATAAGTTCAATAGAGGTTGTCCTACAGCATCAGTTTTTCCTAGCAATTCGTAGCTAATTGAGCCGGAAGGAATACTATTTGATTTAGATATCTCAGCAGCATGATGTAGCAATTCATTTAATCTAGAGCAGTCTGCAAGCATTAAAATACCTGTAAGACTTTCATTTTTTTTAGCGAATGCGAGGTTATCAATCAATAATGTGTGCTTAGTCATTCTAATGTTCTAAAATTTAGGTCAAAGGGGATTTAGCTATAAGATTTCACATGTTACAATTGCTTGGTTTGAGTGAACAATTAAGGCAAGTAACGTGTTTAAAAAAATCCTTGTAGCTAACCGTGGTGAAATCGCAGTGCGTATTGTACGCGCTTGCTCAGAAATGGGCATTAAGTCTGTAGCAATTTATGCGGATGCGGATCGCCAGGCTTTGCATGTCAAAAAAGCTGACGAAGCCTATAACATAGGTGCAGACCCTGTTGCAGGTTATTTAAACGCACATAATATTGTAAATTTAGCAGTTGCCTCAGGATGTGATGCATTGCATCCTGGATATGGGTTTTTATCTGAGAATCCTGAATTGGCTGAAATATGTGAACGTCGTGGCGTTAAGTTCATTGGACCAAATGCTGATGTGATTCGTCAAATGGGCGATAAAATTCAGGCAAGAAATGCTATGACTAGCGCCGGCATTCCTTGTACGCCGGGCAGTGATGGTAATCTAGAAAACTTAGATGAAGCCGTTATTTTAGCTGATAAGATAGGTTATCCGGTGATGCTAAAAGCTACCAATGGCGGTGGTGGACGTGGTATTCGTCGTTGTGATAGTAAAAAAGAATTATTGAGTAATTATGACCGCGTAATTTCTGAGGCAAGCAAAGCATTTGGTAAGCCTGAAGTTTTTTTAGAAAAATGTGTAGTCACGCCGCGTCATATTGAAGTGCAAATACTAGCCGACTCACAAGGTAATGTAATTCATTTGTTTGAACGTGATTGTTCAATTCAGCGGCGCAATCAAAAGTTAATTGAAATTGCTCCCTCCCCGCAATTAAGCCAAGCGCAGAGAGATTATATTGGCGGACTCGCCGTAAAAGCTGCCAAAGCAGTCGGTTATGAAAATGCGGGTACAGTAGAATTTTTATTAGACGTGGACAATACGTTCTACTTCATGGAAATGAACACACGCTTACAAGTTGAGCATACTGTAACAGAGACGATTACTGGTATAGATATTGTGCAAGAACAAATTCGAGTAGCCTATGGCTTGCCATTGCAATACGCTCAGAAAGAAGTGCAGTTTAGAGGCTATGCTATGGAGTTTCGTATCAATGCTGAAGACCCTAAAAATGATTTTCTTCCGAGTTTCGGTAAAATTACTCGCTACTATGCCCCCGGCGGTCCTGGCGTACGTATGGATGCGGCTATTTATAGTGGCTATGTGATTCCGCCCTACTACGATTCCATGTGCGCTAAATTAACTGTCTGGGCACTTGATTGGGATAGCGTCATTGAGCGTGGTCGGCGTGCACTTGATGATATGTTGATTTATGGGGTAAAAACGACTATTCCATATTATCAAGAAATTTTAAAACATGAAGATTTTAGAAATGCTAATTTTAATACTAGCTTTGTTGAATCACATCCGGAACTTACGCATTATGCTAATGAAATTCCACCAGAAATGATTGCGGTTGCTATCTCTGCTGCAATTGCAGCGCACGAAGGCATTTGAAGTAAATAAAATAATAGTTAAATATATAAATTTAAGTAAAGAGTTAATTATGGCTAAAACACCTCAGACATCAAAAGTACACGTCACCGAACTGGTTTTACGTGACGGGCATCAATGCCACATTGCTACGCGTATGCGCACCGAAGATATGCTACCAATTTGTAGTAAGTTAGATGCTATTGGCTTTTGGTCTTTAGAGGCTTGGGGAGGCGCTACTTTTGACGCTTGTGTACGCTATTTAAAAGAAGATCCTTGGGAGCGCTTAAAAACGCTACGTAAAGCGCTGCCTAACTCACGCATCCAAATGTTATTACGTGGTCAGAACTTACTAGGTTATCGCCACTATTCTGATGATGTAGTCCGCGCGTTTGTAAAAAAATCTGCCGACAACGGCGTGGATGTATTCCGGGTGTTTGATGCACTAAACGATACGCGCAATTTACAAGTGTCTATAGAGTCGGTTAAAAAAGCTGGAAAACATGCTGAAGGCACCATTAGCTATACCACCAGCCCTGTACATGATATTAATCATTTTGTAGCTATTGCTAAAGAACTTGAATCCATGGGCTCTGATACCATTGCTATTAAAGATATGGCTGGATTACTCACACCACAAGCAACTATCGACTTAGTTAAAGCGCTACGATCTAATGTGAACTTACCTATCCACATGCATAGCCATGCAACTAGTGGATTAGCTAGCATGAACATGCTGCGCGCACTTGAAAATGGCGCCCTAATGATAGACACATGCAGTGCCGCATTCTCTGAGGGGGCAAGTCACCCAACCACTGAAAGTATGATTGCTGCATTACAAGGTACAGAATTTGACACAGGTTTAAATATAGCCGCAGTGCAAGAAGTAACGGCCTATTTCCGCGAAGTACGTAAAAAATACTGGCAATTTGAAAGTGAATTCTCAGGTGTAGATACGCGTGTATTATTAAATCAAGTGCCAGGTGGCATGATTTCTAATCTTAGCAATCAACTTAAAGAACAAGGTGCGCTAGACCGCATGGATGCAGTGTTAGCTGAAATTCCTTTAGTGCGTAAGGATCTTGGCTACATTCCATTAGTGACACCCACCTCGCAAATTGTTGGCACTCAGGCAGTATTAAATGTAATGACGGGGCAACGTTACAAATCGATTACTAATGAAGTGAAAAATTATTTCGCAGGTCAATACGGCAAAGCGCCAGGCACGGTGAACACTGTCGTTAAAAAGCTTGCCATTGGTGACACAGAACCAATTACCTGCCGCCCAGCTGATTTATTAGCGCCTGAAATGGTTAAGCTCACCAGTGAAGCTGAACGTTTTGCACAATCTGAAGAAGATGTGTTGACCTACGCCATGTTTCCTGACATTGGCAAAACATACTTACAAGAACGTAATGCGGATTCACTCACACCAGAATTATTGTTAGACAAAGCAACCGCTAATGCCAGTGCATCACGTTATGCGCCTAGTGAGTTTAAGGTAACGCTGCATGGTGAGACTTTCCATATCAACTTAACTGGTAGCGGTCACGCAGGGCAAGAAAAGCGACCATTCTATGTGTCTATTGACGGGATTGCTGAAGAGGTTATGGTTGAAACTTTGAGTGAAATAGAAGTTTCAAGCGGCAGTAGTAATGGTAAAAAGAAAGCCGTTGCTAGCAAAGGTGCTACCGGTCGCCCTCGCCCATCACATGCTGGTCACGTTACCACTTCAATGCCAGGCACAATTGTTGCTGTAAAAGTTAAAGCGGGTGATAAAGTTAATGCGGGTGATGGCGTGTTAGTGATTGAAGCGATGAAGATGGAGAATGAAATACAAGCAGCTACTTCAGGGATTGTAGTTGCAGTGCATGTCATTAAAGGTGATACCGTAACGCCAGATGAGTCCTTACTTGAAATTCAGCCGGAATGATCTGATGAGAAGATAAGTTTAAAGCCGACAGAATAATGCTGTCGGCTTTTTTTATCTAAATCTATACAATTAAAAATATCAATCCATGACTATACAATTAATTCTTGCATCTTCTTCAATTTATAGGCGTGAACTACTCATCCGCTTACAGCTTCCATTTACTTGCATCTCACCTGAGGTAGATGAGAATAGCTTAGCTAACGAACTGCCACAAGAAACCGCATTAAGATTAGCGCAATTAAAAGCTAAAAAAGTGAGCTTAAGCCATCCTAATGCCTTAATTATAGGTTGTGATCAAGTTGCCACCTTAGACAACATACAACTTGGTAAGCCCCTTAATCACGCCAATGCAAGCAAACAACTTCGCATGATGCGCGGTCGTGAAGTGGTTTTCTATAGTGCATTATGTCTTTACAATTCGATTACCGGCAATATGCAAGCAGAAGTTGTTCCCTACCTTGTTCAATTTAGAGATTTGAGTGATGCCCAAATTGAAAATTATCTGACTAAGGAACAGCCTTACAATTGTGCAGGAAGTGCTAAATCTGAAGGCTTAGGCATCGCTATCATAGAAAAAATGACGGGTGAAGATCCTAACGCACTCATTGGACTACCTCTTATCAAACTTGTTGGCATGCTTAAAAATGAAAATATTTCAGTTATATAAAAATAATTTTGGCCTTGTGTCAATTTTTGACCTTACTCATACACATCAAACATCAAGCACATCTAAAATTATTAACGAAGTGATGGTTGACGACTAAATGGCACAGCAATTCGGCACACTCTACCTTATCCCCGTTACACTTGGCGAAGATAATATTACACAGGTGTTACCCCCTGATGTTGTCAGTATAGCTCAGGGGCTTGATAATTTTGTAGTGGAAAGTGAGAAATCAGCGCGTCATTTTTTAAGTACCATTAAAACCATTAAACCTGTCCGAGAGTTAAGCTTAAATCTACTTAACGAACATACGGAACACAAGGATGTAGCGGCCTTATTAACCCCATTACTAGCAGGAAAAGATTTGGGACTAATGAGTGATGCAGGCTGTCCAGGAGTAGCTGATCCTGGCGCCAAGTTAATCGAATTAGCCCATCAAAAAGGCATTCGCGTTGTGCCTTTTGTAGGCCCAAGCTCAATTTTACTAAGCTTAATGGCCTCTGGGCTTAATGGGCAACAATTTGCATTTCTAGGTTACTTACCTGTCGACAAGACACAGCGCAATCAGAAACTTAAAGAAATCGAAAAACGCTCACTAACACATAAAGAAACACAACTTTTCATTGAAACCCCTTATCGAAATCAGCATATGTTAGAAGCGATTGTGAGTGTTTGTCAGCCCAATACTAGACTTTGCGTGGCTTGTGATATCAGTTTAACTACTGAGTTAATAACAAGCAAAACGATTGCTGCTTGGAAAAAATCCACTCTCCCAGATTTACATAAACGCCCTACTATTTTTTTATTGCAGGCGTAATATTTTAAAGTCGAGTATTTTTAACGAGCAGCTTTTTAACGGGCGCGTATGTAAGCCTATGTATCATTGAAACACCATGTACAGCTAGCATTTCTAAATGAAAAACTGTTGGGTAACCCTTATTTTTTGCAAACCCATATTGCGGATATTGCCTATCCAATAGGTATAACTCTTCGTCATGCGCCACTTTGGCTAAAATAGAAGCTGCTGAAATCGCTGGTACTTTACTATCACCTTGAACTATTGCCTCACATGGTAAATTTATTTTTGGACATTGATTGCCATCAACTTGCACCAAATTCGGGGTGATATTGTATTGTTGTTGAAGCATATCGATAGCGCGCTTCATAGCCAGCAGGCTGGCTTGAAGTATGTTGATTTCATCAATTTCTTTTGCGCTACAACTAGCGATTGCCCAAGCTAGCGCGTGCTGTTTGATTTCTATACTTAATGAATCACGCTTTTTTTCTGAGAGCTTTTTAGAATCTGCTAAACCTAATATTGGTCGTTCAGGGTTTAAAATGACTGCTGCCGCATAAACTCCTCCTGCTAACGGGCCTCGCCCCGCTTCATCTACACCGCATATTAATTGTAAGGATTGTGTTGCTGGCATTTACGCTAAATGGGCGAGAATGACGTTAGCCGCTTTTTCTGCAGAGTTTTGTTTAAGACTGAAATGAATCTTGGTAAATTCAGCTTTAATTTCTGAAATATAAGTTGTATCGCTAATGAGTTTAATCGTCGCTTCTGCAAGCTTTTCAGGGGTTGAGTCATCTTGCAACAATTCTGGCACTATAAATTTTTCCGCCAATATATTAGGTAAACCCACATAAGGTTGTAAACGCATACGTTTAAGAATTTGCCAGCTAACTTTAGACATTCTATAAGTAATCACCATCGGCTTTTTCAATAGCGCAGCCTCTAGCGTCGCTGTTCCAGACGCCACAATCACAACATCAGAGGCTTCCATGGCATCATGAGCATGACCAAATAGTATTTGAATAGGCAAACTTTCATTTTCATGGAAAATTGCTAATTCAAAAATCTGCCTAGTTTCCCGCGTAATGAGCGGTACTAAAAATATTGCATTGGGATATTCAGCATAGATTAGTTTAGCTGTTTTAACAAAAAGCTCTGCATGCTGCTGCACTTCACTTTGGCGACTACCCGGCAACATCGCAACGACCAACGCAGATGACTTTAATTTTAAACCATCACGCGCTGCTGAAGTATCTGGCTCCATTGGCAATATATCTGCCAGTGGATGGCCGACATAAGTGACAGGAATGCCAGCCCCATGATACAAAGCAGGTTCAAATGGAAATAACGCCAGCATATGTGATACAGCATTTTTTATTTTTTTGATTCTATTTTTACGCCATGCCCATACTGATGGGCTCACGTAATGAATAGTTTTAATGCCATTTTTTTTTAATTTCCTTTCTAACCAAAAATTAAAGTCTGGCGCATCTATCCCTATAAATAAATCTAGACGGTTACTCAGAAAATGTTTCAGGAGTTGGCGCCTTAGCCTAAGTAGGCCAAATAAATGCTTAATAACTTCTATGTAACCGCGTACTGATAAGCGCTCCATCGAGAAAAGAGTCTGCGCACCCTCACTCATCATTTTAGGCCCGGCAATACCAACAAATTCAATATCAGTGCGTTTTTTTTTCAATGCCTGAATAAGATGACTACCAAGTAAGTCACCTGAGGCTTCTCCTGCCACAATGCCGATTCTAAGCATTTTTAGTAATTTAACGGACAATGCCGCGAGTGGAGACGTTCAGAAAATCTGTGAGCAATTTGATTTCAGGTGTAGTTTTCTGCATGGTAGCAAGTTCAACTTTCGCCTCTTCCAAGGTTAGCCCGTTGCGATATAATGCCTTATAGGCGCGTTTTATTTGCAGTATGCTCTCAGTACTATAGCCGCGTCGTTTTAAGCCTTCAGCGTTGATGCCATGAGGTTTAGCTTCATAACCAGCAGCCGTTACATAAGGGGGGATGTCTTTGAATACCACAGAACCAACCGCAGTAATCACGTGTGAGCCGATTTTGCAAAACTGATGAATAAGGGTAAATCCACCTAAAATTGCATAATCATTAATATCAACATGGCCTGCAAGCGAAGCATTGTTAGCTAAGATAGTATGGCTACCTATTTGGCAATCATGTGCAATGTGCACATAAGCCATAATCCAATTATCACTACCAATTTTAGTGATGTTTTTGTCTTGCACTGTGCCACGATTAAAGGTGCAAAATTCACGAATGGTATTATTGTCACCAATTTCCAATGAAGTTGGCTCACCGTTATATTTTTTGTCTTGCGGGGCTTCACCTAAAGAAGAATACTGAAAAATATGATTATTCTTACCAATGGTAGTCGGCCCATTGATCATAACATGGCCAGCGATGCGTGTGCCCGCATCTATTTTGACATTGGCGCCAATGATTGAATATGCACCGATTTCTACGCTAGAATCAAGCTCAGCACTGGCATCTACTATTGCCGTTGCATGAATTTTTGGTACTAGCATTACTTAGCTCTCTTTTTTATCGATCGCTTTTAAAATACACATCATTTGTGCTTCAGCCACAATATTGCCATCAACACGCGCCACGCCAGAATATTTCCAAATCCCTTTTAAGATACGGTCAATTTTAACGTTAAATACTATTTGATCCCCTGGTGAGACTGGTTTTTTAAAACGCGCACTATCAATGCCCGCAAAGTAATAAACGGAATCATCACTGGGTTTTACACCCATAGTCTTAAAAGACAAAATTGCTGCTGCTTGTGCCATTGCTTCGACAATTAACACGCCTGGCATGACTGGATGATAAGGGAAATGACCGGGGAAGAATGGCTCATTAATGGTTACATTTTTTAATGCCACAATTTCCTTACCCAACTCCATAGAAATAACGCGATCGATTAGGACAAAGGGATAACGATGGGGTAAATGATCGAGTATTTCATGGATGTCCATGCTTGTAGCATTTATATTATTAGTCATTTTTATCTCAGCTTACTTTTATAGATTAATGCCATTTAGGTAGAGTGCTAAATCTTGCGTAATTATGCGTTAGATTTTAACAGAGCTATGTCTTTTTCGAGACTTTTAATTTTATCTGATAATGATTCTAAATGTCGAATTTTTGCAGCGGTATTAAGCCAGTTTTTGTGGGATTGAAAAGGCATTAAGGCTGTATAGGTGTCAGCAACTAATAAAGATCGGGTAATCATGCTACCAGGCGAAATAGTCACATAATCTGTAATTTCTAAATGCCCAAGTATCATTGCAGCGCC
>CANNEG010000044.1:0-12821 GCA_947503455.1 Betaproteobacteria bacterium | reverse complement strand
AAGCATTGATAAGGTGAGTTATCTGCATGCGGCATATTAATAGGCAATGTCTGCCAGACACTGGCACCAATATCATGCAAGAAATCTACAAAATGATACGCTTCAGAACCTAAATCCCCCACATAACTCGCGCTAGGGAGCGAGCTAATATGTAACAAAACACCTGCACGGCGTTGATTTAAAAGTAATTTTTTATATTTCCGTGTCATTACAGTCTACATTGAAAAAATTAAACTTCTAACAGCTATTCCTGACATGATATTTACGCCTGTCCTCGCCGCATGGTGCCAGCATTATCTGCATTACCACCGCCCGTGCTAATACTGGAATGCAATTCATCTGGAATCGGTTGTTGTAATAACGTATATAAATTAATAAGATTAAGTCGATAAAGCTTATCAAAACTTGCAACGCTGTCTGATGAATTGTAATCACCAAACCACCAAAACCAATCAGAACCTTCGCAAATCGCTAATTGTCGCTCACAAGCCACTAACTGATCAGCGTTCAAATTACCCTTAGACAATACACTATCGTAAGTTTTTTTAGCGATGCATAATAAATCCCATGCTAAATTTTTGTCTTTACTGCCTATCCATGTACTAAAAGTACCATACACCCAGCTACCCGCAGCTACTTGTGGCAGCGCTGGCGCGGTTATTCGCTTAGTTTTGTATTGTTTTGATTGATACAACTCAACCATATCGCTAAAAGTGGTCATTTCTATATCAGGATGATTTGCCAGCGCCTCGTATAATTCACTTAAGAAATAATAGCCATTGTAGGGGTAGTATTCCCAAGCATTTTCACCATCTAAAATAACACTGACAACTTTAGATTTGTTGTTACTTGGCTCAAGCGTTTCCGATTGCTGTATATGTTCAAGGGTTTGAATGAAATCTTTGATTGCATCGGGTGTATGCATTTTTGCATATTCAAAGCCAATTTTATCTGAGAGATTATCATCCCTAAAGAAACATAAAATATCATGCTTACCATTAGTTACACGATAAGGTTGGTATAAATATACATTCTTATCTGACACGCTTAAATGTGACTTCAGTAAACTATTGACTAGCACAGTCTGTCCTGTCGCCGCCCATTTAACGCCATGTTCTGCCATTAACGATAATGCCGCAGCCGATACGCCTCCCTCGGCGGGCCACATGCCATTAGGCTCTTCGCCAAATAGGTTAGCGTGGAATTTTTTTGCAGTCACCACATGCTCGACAGCTCTACTGTATCCGCCAGCGTATTCAACATATTGTGGTAATGGTGCATATGGCATCGCATCTAGCGTAGATTTAAAATCTAACAATAATGGCAAAATCGGATGGTAGTAAGGTGTTGTAGAAATTTCTATTTGCTTACGCTGCATGAGCGCTTTGTAACGCGGGATTAAACCAGAAATTGTCTCTCCAATGACATTAAATAACTGCCGTCTATCCTCAAGTGTAAACAACACTCCTTTAGTCATCAGCGACTGTATGACTTTATTATTTCGACGCAAACTCTCACCGCACCAGGCTAAGTGATACCACACCAATAAATCCGCTTTATATTGTCCCGATAGATAATGAAGTTCATCATTACAAGCCATTTCTTCAACCAGCTGATAAATTTGCAATAAGCGCTGATAATGCGGGAATGGGCTCAGCATTTTTTCATGATGGCTTTTAAAACAACTTTGCACGACCAATTGACATTGCTCTTGGCTAAGCCCCGCTAAGTTTTCATGAACCAGCAACGACAATAATGGATCACGAATTTCATTTTTCTTAAATTGGCAGCTGTAGTCCTCAAGCTGCTCTAACAAAATCGGCACGAAATTAAAGGTCACTCGCGCTTTAGGATTAGCCTCAAGATGAAATGCCATATCACTGTAATCTTTTATGGCATGCAAATAAGTCCATGGCAATACGTATTCATTGTTGACGGTATCTCTATAATCCGGCTGATGCATATGCCAGTAGAGATTAAGATATAGCTTAGGACGATTAGACTTCAATTAAATACAACCTTAATATTAAACATTAATAACAATTAATAACTATTTTATTTAAATTATTTTGTTCTGTACAAATCCTGACCCAGCATATCTGGCGTTACCAGTGTGATGCCTTTTTCAGAGACATGAAAGCGTTTAGCATCTAAGGCTAAATCTACGCCAATTTGCATGCCTTCAGGGATAATACAGCCACGATCTACTACGACGTTTTTGAGCACCGCATGACGATTAATCGTGACTTTAGGCAAAATCACTGAACCTTCTATAGTGCAATAACTGTGCACACGCACATCTGAAAACAACACAGAGCTATCTACTGAAGATCCACTAATAAGACACCCCCCTGAAACTAACGAGTCCGTTGCACTACCAGCTCTTCCCGCATCATTAAACACAAACTTAGCAGGTGGCAAATGCTCTTGATAAGTCCAAATAGGCCATTCTTTATCATATAAGTTAAGCTCAGGGATTACTCTAGTAAGCTCCATATTAGCTTCCCAGTATGCGTCAATCGTACCTACATCACGCCAATAATAATTACCATTTTTAGCGCCTACGCAACTTTCAGTAAATCGATGTGCTTGGATTTTATATTTTTTGATAATGTACGGAATAATGTCGCCACCAAAATCGTGTGTAGATTTAGGATCGCCAGCATCGCGAATTAATTGCTCATACAAAAATTTAGCATTGAAAATATAAATACCCATACTTGCAAACGCTTTAGTAGTATCGCCTGGCATATGCTTAGGTGATTCTGGTTTTTCAGCAAATTCGATGACGCGGTCAGTATCATCGACGGCTAGCACACCAAAGCCTTTTGCATCCTCTAAGGGCACGTTAATACACGCGACTGTCATGTCAGCATTGTTCTTAACATGAGTTGCCAACATTTTGCCGTAATCCATTTTATAAATATGATCACCAGCTAAGATTAAAATGTATTCAGCGCCACCCTCACGCAACAAATCCATGTTTTGATAGACTGCATCGGCGGTACCTTTGTACCAATCCTCTGAAATACGCTGTTGAGCTGGAATGATATTCACATATTCATTAAATTCACCCCTTAAAAACCCCCAACCACGCTGAAGATGCTGAATCAAGCTTTGCGCTTTATACTGGGTCGCAATGTTAACGCGGCGAATGCCAGAGTTGATGCAGTTAGATAGAGGAAAATCAATGATTCTATATTTTCCACCAAATTGTACGGCGGGCTTAGCACGCCAATCCGTTAGGTTTTTTAGACGACTACCACGACCACCAGCAAGAATAATCGCTACAGTATTTTTGGTTAATGTACTAATAAAACGGTCTGAATGTTGACCCATTTTTTTGTTATGCGGCATGATGCCCTCCTGAAGATTGTTTGACAATGATTACTCTAGCTGGGCTAACTAGCTTTAATTTATGTTTAACTGCATATTGTTGTACATTATAATCAGCTTAAAGCACTATAATCTAGTTAAAACACTGCGAATCAGACAAATAAAGCTAAAAAATCTAAAAATATTTCTTAAGAGAAATTTAGGGGAATGTATCTTGGTCAAATCTTTAACAACACCAGCAAAAACAAGAACAAAAGCTAGCGTAAAATCTAATGCAACTTCTAAGTCAACTTCGAACACTTCTGCTGATTCGTTGCGATTGATTTTAAAAGCTAAACACCATGACCCATTTAGCTTTTTAGGGCTACATGCTACTGGTGAAACTTACGTCTATCGTACTTTCCTCCCTAAAGCTTCAGATGTATCAGTAAAAGTGGCAAGTAAGTGGGTGAAGCTTGAAAAAACACATGCGGATGGATTATTTGAAGTCTCAAGTAAAACTGCACTTAAAACACCTTGCTTACTTAAAGTTGAAACTGGCGACAGCGCCTACGAAACGCATGATCCTTACACCTTCCCATCTAGCTTAACGCAAGATGAGCTTTATCTATTTGGTGAAGGTCGATTATTACAAGCCTATAAAACACTTGGTGCACAATGCATCACACAAGATAACGTTGCCGGCGTACGCTTTGCCGTCTGGGCGCCTAATGCAGAGCGTGTTAGTGTAACAGGCAGCTTTAATGGCTGGGATGGTCGCGTACACGCCATGCGTGCGCACGGCTCAAGTGGCGTCTGGGACATTTTTATCCCGAACTTAACCACGAATGACACCTATAAATTTGAAATTCGCAACCGTCACACAGGGGGCATTTTAGTTAAAACCGACCCCTATGGCTTTGAATTTGAACAACGTCCAGGTACCGCAGCAAGAATCAGTAGTAGCAGCCATGAATGGCAAGATAAAGCTTGGTTGGATGCTCGCAAAAAACATGACTGGCTACATGCCCCCTTCAATTGTTATGAAGTTCATTTAGGTTCATGGCAGCGTAACGATAAAGGACATTTTTTAACTTATCGTGAGTTGGCAAAAACACTTGTGCCCTACGTGGCGGAAATGGGTTACACGCATGTTGAATTAATGCCAATATCAGAACATCCACTGACTGAATCTTGGGGTTACCAAACTACCGGATATTTTGGGGTAACAAACAGATTTGGCTCCCCAGATGATTTACGTTTTTTGATTGACGCCTTTCACCAAGCTAATGTGGGCGTGATTCTAGACTGGGTTCCTGGGCATTTCCCAAAAGATGATTGGGCATTAGCGCGCTTTGATGGTACTGCGCTATATGAACATGAAGATCCTCGTTTAGGTGAGCATCAAGATTGGGGCACTTATATTTTTAACTACGGCCGCAATGAAGTACGCAACTTTTTAATGGCCAATGCACACTATTGGTTAGCTGAGTTCCATATTGATGGCTTCCGAGTCGACGCGGTAGCGTCAATGCTTTATCTTGATTACTCCCGTAAGGCAGGTGAATGGCTGCCCAACAAATTTGGTGGGCGAGAAAATCTCGATGTCATCGATTTCTTCAAGCAATTCAACGTCATGGTTGGTGAAGATTTTCCTGGTGTACTCACCATCGCCGAAGAGTCTACCGCATGGCCTGGCGTATCTCGCCCGGTATATCTAGGTGGCCTAGGCTTTAGCATGAAATGGAATATGGGCTGGATGAACGACACCCTCGCCTATATTGAACATGATCCAGTACATAGACGCTACTATCATGACATGCTAACTTTTGGTCAACTTTACGCTTACTCAGAAAACTTTGTACTACCGTTTTCACATGACGAAGTAGTACATGGCAAGCATTCTTTATTAGACAAAATGCCGGGCGATACATGGCAAAAATTTGCTAACCTTCGCTTGTTAACCACCTATCAAATGACAGCCCCGGGTAAAAAGCTTAACTTCATGGGTAATGAATTTGGACAAGGCAAAGAATGGAATGTCAATAGTAGCCTAGACTGGCATTTACTTGAAGATGGCTATGAAGGACGTCAATGGCACCAAGGTATTAAACAAGCCACGACCGACTTAAATAAACTTTATAGAGAACTTAATGCGTTGCATGCACTTGATTTTGAAGTACAAGGCTTCGAATGGATAGACTGCCACGATAGCGACCAATCAATTGTTAGCTACGTTAGACGCGGTTTAGATAATAGTTTTGTTATAATAGTATTGAATTTCACCCCTGTGTTACGCAATGCCTACCGTATTGGTGTGCCTCAGACGGGTGGCTATCATGAAATTTTTAACAGCGATGCAAGTTGTTATGGGGGTGGCAATCAAGGTAACGGCAATGGGCTACATACAGAAAATGTTGCATGGATGCATCACAACCAATCGCTTGTCATCACTTTGCCACCTTTAGCGGGTATCGTTTTACAATTGAAATAATTTATTCAAATTTATTAATCAAATTTAAAGTACTCCTACACAAATGGCTGCATTAACATCACTACCAGTATGGCAAAAACTTTGTCAGCATCAACAAGCAATTGCTTCAACCCATATGCGAGATTTATTTGCATTTGATAAAAATCGATTTGATAAATTCAGCTTTCAATTCGCTGATATATTGTTTGATTTTTCCAAGCATCAAATAAACGACGAAACACTACCCATGCTTATGCAATTAGCACGGGAAGCCAATATTGAAGGTTGGCGTGAACGTATGTTTACCGGTGAAAAAATTAATATTACTGAAAACCGTGCGGTATTACATACAGCACTTCGCAACCGCAGTAATACACCAGTGATGGTAGATGGCAAAGATGTGATGCCAGATGTGAATGCGGTACTTGCACAAATGCGTCAATTTTCAGACAAAGTACGAAGTGGTGGCTGGTTAGGTTACTCTGGTAAACGCATTACTGATATCGTTAATATTGGTATTGGTGGCTCTGATTTAGGTCCTGTCATGGTGTGTGATGCCCTTAAACCATATTCGAGCTCAGCATTACAAGTTCATTTTGTCTCGAATATCGATGGCGCGCATTTAATGCGTGCCTTAGAAAAATGTAATCCTGAAACTACGCTATTTATCATCGCGTCAAAAACCTTCACCACGCAAGAAACTATGACTAATGGCATATCTGCGCGTACTTGGTTTCTAGCTGCAGCTAAAGAGGATACTCATGTAGCTAAACATTTTGTAGCACTTTCAACCAACGCAAAAGCCGTTCAAGAATTTGGTATTGATACGGCAAATATGTTTCAATTCTGGGACTGGGTAGGCGGACGCTACTCACTTTGGTCTGCCATTGGACTATCTATTGCCCTATATGTAGGCATGGATAATTTTGAAGAACTGCTCACTGGCGCACATGAAATGGACAACCATTTCCGAAATGCGCCATTAGAGCAAAATATGCCTGTGATTATGGCGCTCATTGGTATTTGGTATAACAATTTCTTTCATGTCGATACCAATGCAATATTACCCTACGATCAGGGCATGGCACGTTTCCCGGCTTATTTGCAGCAAGCCGACATGGAAAGTAATGGTAAGTTTATTTGTCGTGATGGCAAACGCATCCATTACAAGACTGGTCCAGTCATTTGGGGCGAAGCTGGTACTAATGGGCAGCATGCATTTTATCAACTCATACACCAAGGTACACAAATTGTGCCGTGTGACTTTTTAATGCCCGTACATAGTCACTATGCCATTGGTAAAAATGGGTATGCTCACCATAAAATTTTACTGGCCAATTTCTTAGCACAAACTCAATCCTTAATGCTCGGAAAAACACCAGAACAAGCGCGTGCTGAGCTTGAAAAACAAGGCATGAGTGGTGATGCGTTGGAAAAACTTCTCCCTCACAAAGTGTTTGAAGGAAACCGACCGAGCACTTCAATCCTGTTTGACAAGCTTACGCCAAACACTCTGGGGAAACTCATTGCTTTATATGAGCATAAAATATTTGTTCAGGGCATCATTTGGGACATTAATAGCTATGACCAATGGGGCGTTGAATACGGCAAACAAATTGCACAAGAAATTTTGCCTTTATTAACCAATGACGAAGTCATTACCAGTTTCGATAGCTCTACTAATGGTTTGATTAACTACACAAAATCACATAAATAAGCTAATGAAGTTTTACCTCGCCCGCGTTTATTAATTGCTTAACCAAAGTTTCACTGAAACTTGCGCTAGCACTTGCGCCGATGCGCTTAGCAATACGGCTAACAAAGTCCTCTTGGTGAGTAAAATCTACAATTTCTTTTTGTTTAATCACTTCACGCGCCACGTAATCTGCACTACCTATCGCATCCGCAAGGCCAATTTTTATACTTTGCTCACCGCTCCAAAATAGCCCGCTAAAAGTTTCTGGCGTTTCAATTAAACGTGAACCTCTACCCTGCCTTACCACCGCTTTAAATTGCTCATGTATTTCATTAAGCATATTTTGTGCTAACGCTTGATGTTTAGGATTAACAGGTGAAAATGGATCTAACATTGCTTTGTTTTCTCCTGCAGTCAATAACCTACGCTCAACCCCTACTTTTTTCATGCCTTCAGTAAAGCCATAGCCATCCATCAGCACGCCGATTGACCCAATAATACTCGCTTTATCCACATAAATTTTATCCGTTGCAACGGCAATATAGTATCCGCCTGAGGCACAAATATCTTCAACCACCGCATACACTGGAATAGTCGGGTGAAGTTTCTTTTGACGCCTAATTTCATCGTTGATAATACCCGCTTGAACTGGGCTGCCGCCTGGGCTGTTAATGCGCAAAATAACCCCTTTAGTATTTTTATCGTCATAAGCATCATGCAAACTAGTCATAAAGGAATCAGCATTAACTTCACCACCGGCTTCAATGACGCCTGATATTTCAATGAGTGCTGTATGTGCACCTAAACTCTTCGTACTATCCCCAAACCAACCTAGCGCAAAAAATAATAGGATAAAAAGATAGGTAAACATTAACCCTTTAAAAAATATACTCCAGCGACGTGATGTTTTTTGCTCCGAGAGCGCAGAAGTCGCTAATTTTTCTATGGCGTCACGCTGCCATTTTGTATCATCAGGTGCTGAATTTTGCGCGGATGCATTTGCTTGCTGCTGATTTTCTTCTGACATGATGTTAACTTTCTAAAGAGTGTTTTTAGTTATCGATGATACGTTGATTATAATTTCTTGGTTTTGTTCAGTCACTGGTATTATTTTTAGACTCCTACCTTTACATGGCCCCATGACACAAAAACCGTTATCCGGCCGGTAATGCGCGCCATGCGTGGCACAAATTAGGAAATCTTTCTGGGCAGTGAAGAAGTCACCTTCATTCCAATCCAATTCTACAGCCACATGCGCACATTGGTTAACATACGCATAAGGTTTACCATGAAAGCGGATCACAAAACCTGTAGCAAACTCACCAAGGGCAGGTAATGCAAAACGCAGCCCCTTAGCCCCGTCTTGCAATTCATCACTCTTAAAAACAACCGTCTCTTGGATTCCAGTCATACCTTTAGGCATTTTCCAACAACCAGTCACTTAAACTAGCAAAATCATCAAATTGCTCAATAGGATTAAGATGTTGCCATTGATCTGCCTGCTGCGCACCAAATGTGACAGCTAGAGCGCTAACGCCAGCATTTTTCGCCATTTGCAAATCATAACTAGTATCCCCTATCATGAGTGTGCGCTCAGGCAATACCACTAAATCTTCCATTAACTCATGCAGCATTTGCGGATGCGGCTTTGAAAAACATTCATCAATCGTGCGTGTCGCATGAAAATAATGCGTCAAAGCACAATGCTCTAATGCCAAATTAAGCCCACGCCGTCCTTTTCCAGTAGCTACTGCCAGCTTAAAACCACGCTTATTCAGCGTCTTAATTAAATCAACCGCCCCAGCAAACAATGCTATTTCACGCTCACCTGCATAATAATTGGCGGTGTATTGTGCAGCAAGCGCTTGCGCCTTATCTGCAGCAATTTCGCCATATAATGCATGGATAGCCTCACGCAGGCCGAGCCCGATAATACTCGTCGCCGCCTTTGCTGGTAGCGCGGGCAATCCCACCTGTGCCGCCGCATTCAGTAGTGCATCGGTAATCATACCGGCAGAATCTGCTAAAGTACCATCCCAATCCCATACGATTAAATCAAATTGCTTTTGCATGCATTACAACACTTTCTCTAGCTTTAGATTCTAATTTTAGTAAAAATTTGTTTAATTCCGCCGGCATAGGGGCGGTTAATTCGAGCTTATCATTAGTCAGTGGGTGCCGAATCTTAGTGACCGATGAATGTAAAAACATACGTTTCAAGCCATGTTTAATCAAGGCTTTGTTAACGGTGAAGTCGCCATATTTATCATCGCCCACAATGGCAAATCCTAAATGTGCTAACTGCACACGCAATTGATGGGTGCGCCCTGTAACAAGTTGCGCCTCAAGTAAACTAAACTGACCTAATACTGGATGGCTAAAATTTTTGAGCAGCTTAAACAAAGTTTCAGAAGTTTGACGCTCATTATATTTATCTTTTGAAACATCAGTCACCACATTGACGCGTCGCTCACCATTGGGCAAAAGATATTTCTGCAAATCCAACACCACACGCTTTTTTTGTTCCAACCACTCACCTTGCACCAACATCAAATAACGTTTATCCGTTTGATTGTTGCGAATTGCTTCATGCAAAGCCACTAATGCGCTACGTTTTTTAGCTAGCATCAGTACCCCTGAAGTTTCGCGATCTAATCTGTGCACTAATTCCAAAAACTTAGCCTTAGGTCGCTCTAAACGCATCTGTTCAATCACGCCACGGCTAATGCCACTACCCCCATGCACTGCAAAACCTGCAGGCTTATCAATGACCAGCATCGCATCATCTTCAAAAATGATGCTGTTTTCAAATTTAGAGATTGCTGGCGCACTTTGCTCAGGTTTGTCGGTAATTGTTGAACGGGTTGGTGGTATTCTTACCACATCGCCCAAGCTTAAACGAAAGTCTGCATCAATACGCTTCTTATTAACACGTACTTCACCACTGCGCAAAATTCGATAAACATGACTTTTCGGCACCCCTTTAAGGGTTTTTGTCAGAAAGTTATCAACACGTTGACCTTCACTTGCTTCGTCCACCGTTAAAAAAGCGGCTGCCAATTCACTCACTTGAGTTGCACTATGATGCTGATTTTGTGTGGTTATATTGTTCATACTTTGCTTAAATGTTTGATGTAGCCTATACTTACGTGATTATCAATTAAGTTAAATATTAATTGATGTAGAGAATGCACTTAACTACCTAATAATAGCGCTGTATCAGCATGCAACTATAGGTAAATACAGTGGAAACATATACTTGGTTAACGCCGCTCGCCATATTATAAAGTAGCAGCAAGTAAAATTAGCGCTCAAGCCGCCGCAGACAAACAAACATAAAGCGCGACTTAAAGTGATCGTCAAATTTAGCGTATTGCTGAATTAGCATTTACTGAAGATAGAATTTTAACGAATTTAAGCTAAAACTGGCATAAATTTAAATAATTAGTTTAATTTAACGAACAATAAACTGGTTTCAACTTGATTTTTATCAATTGAAACAATTAATTAAAAGACGACACTAACGCTGCTGGTTACAATTATAACCAAGCACACTTACGTTGTTGTTTAAGAGAGTTTTTAAGAACAAAGCGATTTTCGCCACATGTTTTTAATTAAAAATCGTTAGATTTCACACTTGCGCACATTTTGCGCCTTCAGTATCTTGGCCAACATATTTGGCACTTTCACCTTAATCCGCCTTCAACATCAATCGCTTATAGTAAGCATTGAGTCTGCTACCTGAGCCTAACAGGAGCAAACAATGAAACGCATGTTATTTAATGCAACGCAATCTGAAGAATTACGCGTTGCGATTGTAGATGGTCAAAAACTCATCGATTTAGATATTGAACACGCTGGCAAAGAACAGCGCAAAAGCAATATTTACAAAGGTGTTATTACACGTATCGAACCTTCACTAGAAGCGGCATTTGTCGACTATGGTATGGATAGGCACGGGTTCTTACCCTTCAAAGAGGTGGCACGTAGCTACTACAAAGAAGGTGCCGATAGCAAATCCCGCATTCAAGACGCCTTAAAAGAAGGCCAGGAAATCATCGTCCAAGTAGACAAGGATGAGCGCGGAAATAAAGGCGCCGCCCTCACTACCTTTATCTCATTAGCAGGTCGTTATTTAGTTTTAATGCCAAACAACCCACGTGGTGGTGGTGTGTCTCGTCGTATTGAAGGCGAAGATCGCGATGAATTACGTGATGTATTAGCCCAACTACAAGTACCAAAAGGCATGAGTATTATCGCCCGTACTGCTGGGATTGGCCGTAACGCTGAAGAATTACAGTGGGATTTAAACTATCTAACGCAATTATGGACAGCGATTGATGGTGCTTCTGCTATGCAAAATGGCGCGTACTTAATTTATCAAGAAGGCAGCTTGGTGATTCGTGCAATTCGCGATTACTTTAGTGCCGATATTGGTGAAATCTTAATTGATACACCGGATATCCATGAACAGGCTTTACAGTTCATGAGCCATGTTATGCCAGGTAATGTATCTCGCGTTAAATTGTATCAAGATGAAATTCCACTATTTACACGCTTTCAAATTGAGCATCAGATTGAATCTGCATTCTCACGTGAAGTTCGCCTACCTTCTGGTGGCGCCATTGTTATTGACCATACTGAGGCATTAGTTTCAGTTGATGTAAACTCAGGGCGCGCAACACGTGGTAGCGATATTGAGCACACAGCGTTCAATACCAACATGGAAGCCGCTGAAGAAGTTGCGCGCCAACTACGTCTTCGCGATTTAGGTGGCTTAGTCGTTATTGACTTTATTGACATGGAAAGTCAACGCAATCAACGTGAGGTAGAAAATGCACTACGCGATGCTTTACATCATGACCGCGCACGTGTGCAAACTGGCAAGATTTCACGTTTTGGCTTATTAGAGTTATCACGCCAACGTTTACGTCCTAGCTTAGGTGAAACCAACCACATCCCATGCCCACGTTGCAATGGCACAGGACATATTCGTGGCATTGAATCTACCGCCCTACACATTTTACGCATTACACAAGAAGATGCGATGAAAGACAATAGCGCGATTATTCAAGTGCAATTACCTGTTGAAGTAGCGACTTTCCTATTAAATGAAAAGCGTGCTGATATCCATGCGATTGAACAACGGATGAATGTAGAAGTGGTATTGATTCCAAACATCCACCTTGAAACACCTAACTACAATATCGTGCGTGTTAAACATGACGACGTCACTGAAGAAACAAGCCGCGCAAGCTACAAATTAGTAGAATTGCCATCAGAAACTTCTTATATCCCAAACGCGGAAGAAACTGCAAAAGAAGTAAGGCCTGTAGC
>CANNEG010000043.1:0-13122 GCA_947503455.1 Betaproteobacteria bacterium | reverse complement strand
TCTTCACGTAAATCGGCGATTAATTCCTTGCAGTGGTTCATGGGTAATGATATTCCTAACATTCCCAATAAACGCACAGGCGGCGTCATTCTAGGCACTAAAATTGCGCCTATTTTCTTCAATACTGCCGAAGATTCTGGTGCATTGCCAATTCAATGTGACGTTTCAAAAATGCGCACAGGTGACATCATCACCATTCAGCCTTATGTGGGAAAAGTGTTAAATGAAGCCGGTGAAGTGATTTCTACTTTTGATTTAGCGCCACTAACCATTCCCGATGAAGTACGAGCAGGTGGGCGTATTTCATTGATTATTGGCCGTGGGTTAACTACGAATGCGCGTGCGGCTTTAGGTTTGCCACCAACAGAATTGTTTATCAGTGCCGCGATGCCAAAAGACAGTGGTAAAGGCTACACGCTCGCACAAAAAATGGTAGGAAGAGCCTGTGGTTTGCCTGAAGGGGTGGGTGTTCGTCCAGGGTCCTATTGCGAACCCAAAGCCACAACGGTAGGCTCACAAGATACTACGGGCGGTATGACGCGCGATGAGCTTAAAGAGTTAGCTTGTTTGGGGTTTAGTGCAGATTTAGTCATGCAAAGTTTTTGTCATACTGCGGCTTATCCAAAACCAGTAGACATTAAACTGCATCATAGCTTACCTGAATTTATGAGTAGTCGTGGCGGCGTGAGTTTACGTCCAGGCGATGGTGTGATTCACTCATGGTTAAATCGCATGGTATTGCCAGATACCGTCGGCACTGGCGGCGACTCGCATACGCGTTTCCCAATAGGGATTTCCTTTCCAGCGGGCTCTGGTTTAGTTGCATTTGCCGCGGCCATGGGGGCGATGCCTTTAGATATGCCAGAATCAGTCTTGGTTCGTTTCAAAGGCACGATGCAACCGGGTATTACCTTACGCGATTTGGTGAATGCCATTCCTTATGCGGCCATTCAAAAAGGCGAGCTTACGGTGGGTAAGCAAGGCAAAAAGAATGTCTTTAATGGTCGAATTTTAGAAATTGAAGGCTTGCCCGATTTGAAGGTAGAACAAGCCTTTGAATTTGCCGATGCCTCTGCCGAGCGTTCTGCGAATGGTTGTACGGTTAAGTTAAATAAAGCGCCAGTGATAGAGTTTTTAAGTTCGAATATCGTCCTCATGCAAAACATGATTGATAATGGCTATGAAGATGCCCGTTCACTACAACGTCGAATTGCGAGCATGCAGGCTTGGTTAGCAAAACCTGAATTGTTAGAGCCCGATGCTAATGCTGAGTATGCCTATACACTTGAAATTGATCTAAATGAAATTAAAGAGCCGTTAGTGGCATGCCCTAACGACCCTGATGACATTAAGCCATTGTCAGCAGTAGTAGGCGATAAAATTGACGAGGTATTCATTGGGAGTTGTATGACTAATATTGGTCATTACCGTGCCGCAGCAAAAGTCTTAGAAGGTTCTGGAAATATTCCTACGCGTTTATGGATTGCGCCACCCACCCGTATGGATGAAGCACAATTAAGAGACGAGGGTGTTTATTCCGTGTTTGGTGTAGCCGGTGCCCGCACAGAAATACCAGGCTGTTCTTTATGTATGGGTAATCAAGCACGTGTGGCCGATAAGGCTACAGTGTTTTCAACCAGTACGCGTAATTTTGATAATCGTATGGGGATGGATGCCCGCGTTTATTTAGGTTCCGCTGAGTTGGCGGCAGTGTGTGCAAAACTTGGTCGGATGCCAACGCATGCTGAATACATGGAAACAGTCGGCAATAAATTACAAAATACTGCTGAAATTTATAAATACCTTAACTTTGATCAAATGCCAGATTATTCTGAAAGCATGGCAAAAGCGAAAAAAATCATTCCAATTACTGAAGTCGCTCATTAATTGCGATATTTAACTTCACGCTCATCCTTTAACTTGTAAAAGAATGAGCGTAAGACTATATTGCTGGGTAATATTTTCTATAGACTGCAGTATGCGCCCACAAGACAACGACATCAAAACCGACAATCCAAACGCCCATATTTTTAATGAGGAAACCTTAGCCGAGGTTCCAAAAAGTGGCGCTTGGAAGTGGATGTTGCCGCTGACTTTAGTGCTGGCAGCTGCTGTTTTCGCCGCTTGGCAGTTTGGCTGGCATGCCAAGGCGGTGACTACTGGGGTGGTACTAGTTGCTGCTGGGTCGCATGTACTTGCTTGGATATTAGGTATGATTACGCTAGTGCCCATTATTGGCCCTATACTGGTTAAAGTACTCAGTTTATCTATCATTTGGCTGTTAAATGCAGTCGGTTATTTGGTCTCCTATGTGGCAATTAAGCGTGGCTATTCTAAAGATGTGTTGAGCTACCGTGGCATTACCATTGCGCTACTCACAGGCATTGTGATTGGCTTCGTGATGGGTAGTTTGATTTAGAACATTGGCTTAATTTCACCGTATGGTCATCGCTAAAATAAAACAATCTCGTGCTTATCAGCACCTCCTAAAATTGACAGATTTTTTACCGGCCATTTTCTTTTTTGGTGGGTTCTTATGGGATGCACTCACCATAGGTCGTAATGTTGCCGCTTTGGATTTGTTTATTCTTGCGGCTTATCTATTGGCAGCAGCAAGTATTTTATATTTTATTGGGCAGCCCAATTTTACCCTAGGGGATATCAGCAAATTACCAGACTGGATTCCTAGATTAACCAGCAACCTTTCTACACGATTTTGCCGTTCTAGATTTTATTGGCCAAATTTTCCTTACTTTATGCTGCAGTTTCTGTTTGGTAGCATGCTAAGCGCCTTATTCATTTTATATTTTAAGAGTGCAAGTCATTGGTTGGCTTGGCTAATGTCTGTTTTGCTCGGCGTTTTGCTGGTGGGAAATGAATACTTAGAAGATAAATATCGGCAATTGACCATTAGCTGGGCGCTGTTTGGGTTCTGTGCAATGCTATTGTTTAATTTTGCTTTGCCATTTTTACTGGGTAGCATTCACGCGATTTGGTTTTACTTAAGCACCTTGTTAGGAGCAGGGTTTGCCTATTGGCTCTATCAAAAAACGCCTCATCATGCAGGTAGCATTAAGCCAGTAGGGCTTATTGCTATTGCTTTAATGCTGGCTTATACCTTTGATATGGTACCGCCAGTGCCCTTAGTTAAGCGTGACATGGCGGTAGGCTATGCCATTACAAAGGTAGCAGGGGATTATCAACTAAGTCAGCAGCCGTCAGATTGGTGGATTTTCTGGCGAAAAACCAGTAATGACTTAAAGACTACGCCAGGGCAACGTGTTTATTGTTTTTCATCGGTATTCGCCCCCAACGGCTTAAATACTAGGCTTTATCATCTTTGGCAGCGTTACGATACAAAACGTGGCTGGCAAACCCAATCGCGTATTGGTTACACCTTGGCGGGTGGACGGCAAAATGGTTTTAGAGGATATACCTTTAAGCAGGGCCTACAGGCTGGTGATTGGCGTGTTGCGGTAGAAACTGAGAATAATAAAACAGTGGCAATTCAAGAGTTTAGTGTTGAGATGGTGCAGGCTAATTCACCGCCAGTCACACAGCTATATTAATCATTTTCGTCAGCACAACTCGAGATTGCTTAGGTTATTTGACTGCTTAGTGTGTAATGTGCAGTTTCATCTAGCGCTAATACTTGCGTTAATGGCGGCAACGACTCATTTAAAATACTCGGCAATGTCCAAGGTGGGTTGATAATAAATAAACCGCTACCATGCATGCCAAAACCTTCGTAAGAGGGTTCATGAATAGTCATCGTGACGTGTAGCCAGCTTGCTGGATTTAAATCCAGCAAATCATTGATCATTTCGCTTGGCTCTGGGCGCTGAAGTAATGGATACCAAATCATATAGGTGCCAGTAGAAAAGCGTGTTAGACAGTCTTTAATCATACTGACCACACGTTGATAATCTTGCTTGTCTTCATAAGGGGGGTCTATCAACACCGCGGCGCGGCGAGTGGGTGGCGGTAGACAAGCCTTAATCCCATTGAAGCCATCTTGTTGTTCAATCTTGACCTGCTTGGCTTGGCCTTTAAAATTTTCAATCAGTAGCTTGCAATCGCTAGGGTGTAATTCAAACAAGCGCATTTTATCGTCAGCACGTAAAAAGTCTTGCGCCACCATGGGCGAGCCAGGGTAAAACGCTAGCTCGTTGTGATTAAATTGTTTTATTTGAGCGACAAAGTCTGTCAGTGAATTAGGTAGATGATTTGCCGTCATGAGTTTGGCAATGCCTTGCTCAAATTCTGCATTCTGCGTGGCATAGCCTTCAGTTAATCCATATAAGCCAGCGCCCGCATGGGTGTCAATGTACCAAAAAGGTTTATCTTTTTGCTTCATGTGGGCTAGCACTAGGCCTAATACGTAATGTTTAAGCACGTCAGCATGGTTGCCTGCATGAAAGGCGTGGCGGTAACTAAGCATAAGAGGTTTCCATAAGATGTCAGCATTATAACTTTTTGATGAATTCAACCATTAAATTTTTCGGCATAAAAATGTTCAATGAAATGACTTTTCGGTTAGCATTTCATCTATGACAAACTTACCTACATCCTTACATAACGACAATCATGATGACCATGACCATTATCTTGTGCCATTCCTACTTATCTTCACCTTTGCGATTGTTGAAGCGATTGGTAGTTGGTATACCGGCTCTTTAGCGCTATTAAGTGATGCGGGCCATATGTTTACAGATGTCGCAGCATTAGGCTTAGCTTGGTTAGCCGCGATTCTTGCCAAAAATCCTCATGTGGCACGGCATAAATCTGGTGTCAGTTATGCAGAGTTAGCCGTGTCAATTATTAACGTCCTGACGATGTTGGCGGTGATTGTGTATGTGGTGCTGGAAGCCATTCACAGGTTCAAACATCCGCAGCCAGTACAAGGCCTCGGGCTGATTATTATTGCAACATTAGGCTTAATCGTGAATTTAATCGTGGCTAAGCAGTTACATCATCAAACGCTGCATCATGGCGAAAGTTTAAATAATAAGGCGGCATTTTTACATGTCATGGGTGATTTGTTAGGTTCGGTGACCGCGGTTGCAGCAGGGCTAGTGATTTATTTGACTGGCTGGATGCCGATAGACCCGATTTTATCTTTGTTTATTTCAGTATTGTTATTGGTGTTTACCTTAAATCTGATGGGTGATATTGGAAAAACCCTACGAACGAGTCAGCGTAAATGAGCATAGTTATTAAGCAGCACAATACGTTAATACAGGAATCAGTGGCGCACTTTTCAAGTTGTGAAAAGTATCGCTATTGGTTGCGTAGGGATTGGGATCTTAGTCTGAATGCCATTAGTTTTTTAATGCTCAATCCGAGCACCGCTGATGAAGTTGCTAATGATCCCACCATAGAGCGTTGCCAACGAAGAGCTATCGCCATGGGTTATGGCAGTATGATTATCGTTAATTTATTCCCATTTCGCATGACAGATTCAAGTTTGCTCAATACCGTAGCAGATTTATTGGGTGATGTGAGTCAAGCTGACGATAGCATTGTGCGTGCAGTTCAATTGTCTGATATGACGGTATGCGGCTGGGGCAAGCATCCGCTGGCGGCGCCTAGAGCTCAAGCGATAATGAGCATGCTAACGCGTGCTAATCTGCAACATAAAGTAAAGTGCTTGCAATTAAATGCGGATGGTAGTCCTCAGCATCCGCTGTATATTGCTTATGCTAAGCAACCGGTACCATTTGTAATTCATTAATACTTAAGGAGCATGATCATGCCATACGTCAATATTAAGCTTGCTGGTGAAGTCACACATGAACAAAAAGCACAAATTGCTAAAGAGATTACTGAAACCTTAGAACGGGTTGCCCATAAGCCTAAATCTTATACTTACATTACCTTTGAGGAAGTGGCTTATGAAGATTGGGCCATTGGCGGAAAGTTATTGTCTGATTAAGCTATTTTCGGTTGGTAGCAGGCCTGAAGCATATTCGCACAGGTCTGATGTTAGAATGCTCCCATGAAAACTCCCCAAAGACTAGAGCCACTCTTAGAAGATGGCTTGATTGATGATGTCGTCCGTCAGCTGATGAGCGGCAAAGAAGCGACCGTGTATGTGGTGCGCTGTGGTGATGATGTGCGTTGTGCCAAAGTTTACAAAGAGGCCAATAAACGCAGCTTTAGGCAGAGTGTGGATTACACTGAGGGTCGGAAAGTCAAAAATAGTCGTCAAGGTCGCGCGATGGCTAAAGGCTCTAAATTCGGTCGTGAGTCACAAGAAGCGGCTTGGCAGAGTGCTGAGGTAGATGCCTTGTATCGTCTCGCTAATGCAGGCGTACGTGTGCCAGAGCCTTATAACTTTTACGAAGGTGTGTTATTGATGGAATTGGTGGTGGATGGCAATGGCAATGCTGCACCTAGGCTAAATGATATTACATTCAGCGCAGAAGAGGCGCGTATTCATCACCAGACGTTAGTTAAAGAAGTGGTGCGCATGTTGTGCGCTGGTATTGTGCATGGCGATTTGTCTGAATTTAACATTTTAATGAGTGCGGATGGCCCCGTGATTATTGATTTACCGCAAGCGGTAGATGCAGCAGGTAACAATAACGCGCGTGACATGCTAGAGCGCGATGTCAGAAACCTAAGTGATTATTTCGGACGTTTTGCACCTGAACTGCTTACTACCGAATATGGCAAAGAAATTTGGGCGCTGTATGCGCATGGCGATTTAACCTTAGAAACCCAGCTTACCGGCCGCTTCAGGCAAACCAATAAACCGGTTGATTTAAAAGGCGTGATGCGTGAGATTGATGATATTAAAAAAGCAGAAGAAATGCGCTTGTTACGTATGGCAGAAGATAAAGCCAGCTAAATTTATCATGATTTGTTGACGATAAACGCCATGTTTGACCCCAAACCCATCTTAAAAACTTTACCCAATCTGCCTGGCGTGTATCGCATGATGAATGCCACAGATGAAGTGATTTATGTCGGTAAAGCCAAAGACTTAAAAAAACGTGTTTCCTCTTATTTTAATAAGAATTTAGCCAGTCCGCGTACGCGCATGATGGTGAGTCATATCGCCAAAATAGAAACCACTGTCACCCACAATGAAGCGGAAGCATTGTTGCTGGAAAATAACCTCATTAAAGGATTGATGCCGCGTTATAACGTGGTATTCCGTGACGATAAATCCTATCCCTATATTGTGCTATCGGGAGACGAATACTCGCGTTTAGCCTTTCATCGTGGCGCACAGCGCAAGGGCAATCAATACTTCGGGCCCTTTCCTAATTCGCTAGCAGTGCGTGAGAGTATTCAGTTACTACAAAAAGTTTTTAAGCTACGTACTTGCGAAAATACAGTATTTGCTAATCGTAGCCGTCCTTGCTTGCAGCATCAGATTGAGCGCTGTACGGCGCCTTGTGTTGGGCTGATTACTGATGAAGATTACAACAACGATGTACATCAAGCGGCTATGTTTTTGCAAGGCAAAACCAACGAGGTGATTGATGCCTTAGGTGGGCAAATGAATAGTGCGGCAGCGAATCAAGAATACGAACTAGCCGTAGTATTCAGAAATCGCATGCAGGCGCTCCGTCAAGTACAAGCCAAACAGTTTGTGAGTGATTTTAATGTGTCTGATGCTGATGTGATTGCCTGTGCAGAACTGCAAGGACAGCATTGTATTAATTTGGTGATGATACGTGGTGGCCGACATCTAGGGGATAGAAGTTATATGCCTAAGCATACTGATGGTGAAAGTTTAGAAACCAGTATGGCGGCATTTTTGGCACAGCATTATGTGGCGCAAAATACACCACCTTTGATTGTAGTGGGCGTTAAAATTGAAACAGCACTCATAGAAGAAGTGTTGAGCGAACAGGCGGGACGCAAGGTAAAAATCAATACTAATGCCATCGGCGATAAGCGTGTATGGCTAAAGATGGCGCAAACCAATGCAGAGCTAGCGTTAGGTCAGCGCGCGGCAACTTCAGCCAATCAAACAGCTAAATTACTGGCGTTACGTGAAGCACTTAATTTGCCAGAGAGTACAGAACGCATTGAATGTTTTGATATTAGCCATACCATGGGCGAGGCAACGGTAGGTAGTTGTGTGGTGTTTGATAAAGGCGATATGCAAAATAGTGAATATAGACGCTATAACGTGACGGGTATTACGCCTGGCGATGATTATGCGGCCATGCGAGATGTGCTGACGCGGCGTTATAAAAAAGTAGCGGCAGGCGAAGGTGTTCGACCGGATTTGATTTTTATTGATGGGGGTAAAGGTCAGTTAGGTGTTGCGGTTGAAGTCATGTCAGAGGTTGGATTATCTGATATTTTGTTAGTAGGTATTGCTAAAGGTGAAGAGCGTAGGCCAGGTTTAGAAACGATGATTTTTTCTGATACAGGCGAAATGCTTAATTTAGAAAAAGACAATAAAGGCTTACATTTGCTACAACAAATCCGTGATGAAGCCCACCGATTCGCCATTACTGGGCATAGAGCTAAGCGTGCCAAAGCCCGTATGCATTCAAGTTTGGAAGATATCGAAGGTATCGGCGCTAAGCGCCGCAAGGCCTTGTTAACACGCTTTGGTGGCTTAGAGGGTGTAAAGAGTGCTAGTATTGACGAAATTGCCCAGGTTGAAGGCATTAGTCAGAGCTTGGCTGAGAAAATATACGGAGAGCTACATTGATGAGCGTTAATATTAATAGAGCGGGGCGGTAAATGAAGCTAAATATTCCTACCATGCTTACATGGTTGCGTATTCTCATGATTCCCGTATTCGTGGGTGCATTCTACTGGCCTGAGAATCTACACAAATTAAGCGCCATGCCTTCTCATCAGGTGAATATTTTCGCTACTACGATATTTCTGATTGCCGCCATTACGGATTGGCTAGATGGCTATCTGGCAAGACGACTTAATCAAACGTCGGCATTCGGCGCATTTTTAGACCCGGTGGCTGATAAATTAATGGTAGCGGCCGCACTTATTGTGCTGGTGGAATTTGGGCGAGTAGGCGCGATTGTTTCATTGATTATTATTGGCCGTGAAATCACTGTGAGTGCCTTACGGGAATGGATGGCCGGAGAAGGGCAAAGCAGCAGTGTAGGCGTGGCAATGATAGGCAAAGTTAAAACGGCGGTACAAATGATTGCGATATTGTTCTTGTTGTTTTGGGATGACATCGATTTGGGCTGGCTGGGCGTTTTCCCAACCCAAATATTGGGACACGTTTTAATAGTGATTGCGGCATTTTTAACATTGCTATCAATGGCTTATTACCTGAAAGCCGCTTGGCCTAAATTAAAAGATAAATAAATAAGTGCTTAAGAGTCACGTTTGGTCTTGACGCTATTCTTAAAATCGCTATAATGGCGCCTGTCTTAACGACGCGGGAATAGCTCAGCTGGTAGAGCGATACCTTGCCAAGGTATAGGTCGCGAGTTCGAGTCTCGTTTCCCGCTCCACGAATTTATTCAAATGGCATAATACGGCGAATGCAAATATGCTTCGCCGTTTTAGTTTCAGCTCGTAATGTAGAATTGTTAATTCATAATAATTCTCACACACATGGCGCGATAGCAAAGCGGTTATGCCGCGGCCTGCAAAGCCGTTTAGACCAGTTCGACTCTGGTTCGCGCCTCCATCAATTAATCATTAAACACCTCCTGTTTTAAATCTCATCAAGTCTGTTAAATCTTCAATATAGCCTATATAAATAGGTTAATACTGCGCATTAAGTATTGCTGTTTCAAGGTATATTTTCCTAATGCGTTTTATGAGTATTCTAACTGTCATCACTGATGCAGGTAGCTTAGTTATCTCTGGCATTAAACTTGCATATTGTCTATAAAGTATTTTTTAGCTAGTATCAAAATTAATGTTGTTTGATGACAATTAATACAGGGAAAAACATGATTACAGAAGATCTAATTCGAATTGGTGCTAGCGGTATTGTAGATTCGTTATTGGATAGCCTCGTTCTAATTTGCCGTATTCAAGGGGTGGCTACTTCTAAAGATGCGCTCATTTCTGGCTTACCGCTTCGCGAAGGTAAAATGACCCCTGCGCTATTGAAACGCGCTGCTGAGCGAGTCAATTTTACAGTCAGCACATTAAAAAAATCACTCGATAAAATACGCCCAGAATTTCTACCAGCAATTTTGCTGCTCAAAGAAGATGAAGCCTGCGTCATCACAAAATTTGAGGTAGATACTAACCAGGTCGGCGTTATCTTTCCTGAGCTGGGCGACTCTGAAATATTGATGACAATCAGTGAGTTAGAGAAAATATATTCTGGTTATTTAATTGTTGCAAAAGCTAAATATGCGTTTGATCAGCGCGCGCCTAGTGTAGGAAAAGTGCGATTGCGTCATTGGTTTTGGGGTACTTTGGCGGAGAATAGTCGCATTTATCGCGACATTATGATCGCTGCTTTTGTGGTGAATATGTTTGCTCTAGCCATGCCACTTTTCACCATGAATGTTTACGATCGAGTGCTACCCAATCGTGCAGTTGAGACGTTATGGGTAATGGCGATTGGTATTTCTTTAATGATTATTGGGGATTTAATTTTGCGTACCATGCGCGGTTATTTTCTCGATTGGGCAAGTACGCGTGTGGATATAAAACTAACCGCCCGCATTATGGAGCAGGTGTTAGGTATTCGGCTTGAACAAAGGCCAAACTCAGTGGGTTCGTTTGCATCAAACTTACGCTCTTTTGAAACCGTCCGAGATTTCATCACTTCTGCCACAATTACAACATTAATCGACATTCCATTCGGTTTAATATTTGTCGCTGTGATGGCTTGGATAGCTTTGCCTATGGTAATTCCTGTGGTGATAGGGGCAATTTTAATTTTAGTGTACTCGTTTAGCGTGCAAACAAAAATGCATGAATTATCCGAAACCATGTATCGAGCAAGCGCTATCAGAAATGCAACGCTCATTGAAAGTTTAGTTGGCCTTGAGACAGTTAAAGCATTGGGCATTGAAGGTCAAATGCAACGCAAGTGGGAGCACAGCGCCCATTTCTTAACTGAAGTCTCAAGTAAATTAAGGTTGTTGTCCTCATCCATTAATAACGGCGCAAGCACGATTCAGCAATTAATCAATATTTCACTGGTGGTGCTAGGGGTTTACTTGGTGGTGAATGGTGATTTGACGATGGGGGGCTTAATCGCTTGTACCATGCTCGCTTCACGTGCACTGGTACCTATTGCACAAACGGCAGGGTTGTTAACGCAATATCATAACGCGGCAACTGCACTCACATCACTTGATGAAATTATGCATAGAGAAGTCGAGCGTCCGTTAGATGCTAAGTTTCTATCCAGACCTGCCTTTAACGGCAATATTGAATTTAGAGAGGTGAGTTTTAGCTACCCCGGCACTGAACAAGATGCGCTCACTAAAGTCTCATTCAAAATTAAAGCGGGTGAACATGTGGCTTTACTTGGCCGTATGGGTTCGGGTAAATCGACTATCCATAAATTAATTCTTGGTTTGTATCAACCCACTGCTGGCGCTATTTTGATTGATGGTATAGACGCGCGGCAAATTGACCCTGCTGAGCTAAGGCGCTGTGCCGGCTATGTACAGCAAGACACCCATTTGTTTTATGGCACCATGCGGGAAAATTTAACCATATCGGCACGACATGTGGACGATGCAGCGGTATTGGCGGCCGCGCATGTAGGTGGTATAGATGAATTTGTGAATGCGCACCCTAAAGGCTTTGATATGTTAATCGGCGAGCGTGGCGAAACCTTATCTGGTGGTCAACGACAAGGAGTTGGGATTGCAAGAGCCTTGATTAGCAATCCCTCCATATTGTTATTAGATGAACCTACCAGTGCGATGGACCATTCAGGTGAAGATGCGATTAAACGACGCTTGATTAATACGGTTAAAAATAAAACATTAGTATTAATTTCACATCGATCCTCTTTATACGATTTGGTTGATCGCATTATCGTCATCGACTCTGGCCGCATTGTAGCGGATGGCCCTAAAGAACAAGTGGCAGAAGCCTTGCGTAATGGCAAAGTAGGGAAAGCATTATGAGTGAAAACTTGTTTAAAAAAATCGGCACGGCTAATGAGGTCTTTAAAAGACAAACTTGGATTACCAAGCCTATTAATTATTTTTTAGATCATTGGGTGCCAAAAGAAACAAAAGAAGATTTGCCTTGGGACGAGGAAGCTGACTTGGCTATTTTAGAGCAGGCGCCACTGAGAGCTAAAGTGTTGATTTATAGCATTGCTTTGACTCTATTCGTGTTGCTAATTTGGGCTTGGTTTGCCAAAGTTGATGAGGTAACAAGAGGCGAAGGACGCGTGATACCCTCTAAGCAAGTACAAATAGTGCAGTCTTTAGATGGTGGTATTGTTTCTGAAATTTTAGTCACTGAAGGGCAAAAGGTATTAGTAGGTACGCCGCTCATTCGTATTGACGAAACTAGGGCTGTTTCTTCGTTAAGAGAAAACCAAACCCAGTATTTAGCACTTTTAGCCAAACAAGCAAGGTTAAAAGCGCTGGCAGATGGCACAGCATTTAATCCACCTAAAGAAGTCAAGGATCAGGCACCGCAAACCTACGATCAAGAGTATGCCTTGTATATTTCAAGTAAAGATGAATTGCACTCAACAGTTAGTATTGCCCAAGATCAGATGGTACAAAGAGAAAAGGAATTGATTGAAGTTCAGTTTCGTAAAGAGCTCGCAGAAAAGAATTATGAATCCACCACAAAAGAGTTAGCGGCTAACAAGCCTTTGTTGGCGAGTGGCGCGGTATCTGAAATCGACATTTTGAAATTAGAAAGAGAGTCAAGCAAAGCAAAAGGCGATATTGACCAGTCGCGTGCGCAAATAAGCCGCATTCAGAGTGCTATTGCTGAAGCACGACGGAAAATTATAGAAGTAGAGCAAACCGCTAAAAGCAAAGTACGCACGGAGTTAAACGATATTACTGCCCGATTAAATCTGATTACTGAAACCAGTGTAGGGCTCACTGATAAGGTTAAACAAGCAACCTTGAAGTCACCCGTGAACGGTAAAGTGAGTCGACTCTTTTTTAATACCGTGGGTGGGGTGATACAGCCAGGTAAAGAAGTGTTAGAGCTAGT
>CANNEG010000042.1:0-13508 GCA_947503455.1 Betaproteobacteria bacterium | reverse complement strand
TAGCAAGCCGCCTATGACACTAGGCCACAGACCGGCATTTTTAGCAATTAAGCCAATCTCAGTTTTGCTAAACCCCATATCTAAATAAAACGGCGTAGCCAATGCAGTCGCCATACTATCGCCAAGCTTATACAGAAAGATAAAGGCTAAAATCAACAATGCCGATTTCAAACCATTTCTTCCAATAAATTCTTTAAAGGGCTCCACTACGGCAGCACGCAAGGTTCTTGGCGCACCCGCTTTTAAGGCAGGCTCTTTGACAAAAAGCGTCATTAAAATACCCGGTAACATAAACAGTGCAGTAATGATAAATACACCGCTCCACGCCATATGGTCAGCCAAAATAAGTGACAAAGAACCGGGAATTAAACCGGCAATTTTGTAGGCATTCACATGTACCGCATTGCCCAAACCCAGCTCATTATCAATGAGCAATTCGCGCCGATAAGCATCCAGCACAATGTCTTGACTGGCACTAAAAAAAGCAACGACAGTGGCTAAATACGCGATTGTCCAAATATCTAAAGTGGGGTTAAACGCACCAAAAATGGGAATAGAGACCAATAACAAGCTCTGCGAAATAATCAACCAACCACGACGACGACCAAGGGGTGGCGTAAACCGATCAAACAACGGCGCCCACAAAAATTTCCAAGTAAACGGTAAGTTAATTAAGGCGAATAAACCGATGGCTTTTAGGTTAACACCTTCGCTTCTGAGCCATGCCGGTAAAAGACTCACCAAGATATAAAGCGGCAAACCAGAGCTAAACCCAGTAAAAATGCAAATCAGCATTTTTTTACTGGCCAGCGACTGCCAGATAGAAGGTTGTGTTACGACAGGCGTAGACACTAGGCTGCTTTTAAGCGATACATCGCCAAATTACCTAATAAATTGGGCATAAACTGTATCGTTTTTGTGTTGGTAATCACACAGCGCTCTAGAATAGTAATTTTGTGATTTTTACAAAATTCATCAAAATCATTAATCGTGCAAAGATGCACATTCGGCGTGTCATACCACTGATAAGGCAATATTTTTGAAACAGGCATACGCCCATTAGTAATTTGTAGGCGATTACGCCAGTAACCAAAATTAGGGAAGGTTACAATAATTTCACGGCCTACACGCAACATCTCTTGCACAATTTCTTCGGTATTATGCATGGCTTGTAAGGTTTGCGAGAGGATAACCGTATCAAAAGACTGGTCCTCAAAGCCTGACAGCCCGTCTTCCAAGTCCATTTGAATCACATTGCTACCGTTTTGCATGCAGGCCAACCAATTCGCATCATCTTTTTCTACGCCATAGCCCTTTACTTCTAAGCCACCTCGTAAAAATTGCAGCAACTCACCATCACCACAGCCCAAGTCCAGCACTTTTGAGCCAAAGCCCACCCAACTTGCAATAATTGCAAAATCTTGCCTAAATTGTAGGATAGAATTTGTAATATTTACATTATTTTGCACTGTATCATTCATGCTTACACCTGTACATTATTCAAATAAGTACGCAAAATGTTGTGATAGTGCACATCTGGCATTAAAAAAGCATCATGGCCGTGCGCCGCCGTCACCTCTGCATAGCTTACGGTCAGTTCATTATCCAACAAGGCTTTAACAATTTCACGCGAGCGTGCTGGTGAAAAACGCCAATCGCTCGTGAATGACACCACCAAAAACTGCGCTTTAACCTCTTGTAAAGCTAAGCTTAAATCATTATCAAAAGCCAGTGCCGGATCGTAATAATCCAAGGCGCGCGTCATGCGCAAGTAAGTGTTGGCATCAAACTCACCGGCAAATTTATCCCCTTGATAACGTAAATAAGACTCCATTTCAAACTCGGCATCAAAGCTATATTGAATACCGTCTTTTAGCTTACGGCCGAACTTTGCCCCCATGGCATCATCACTTAAATAAGTAATGTGGCCTAGCATGCGGGCAATTCTTAGGCCGCGTCTAGGCACAACGCCATGCGCATAATAATCACCACCATGAAACTCAGGGTCAGTAATAATCGCTTGGCGCGCCACTTCATTAAAGGCCATATTTTGCGCAGTCAAGTTAGGCGCTGACGCGATGACTAAAGCATGGCGCACGCGCTCAGGATAAGTTATTGTCCACTGTAGCGCTTGCATACCGCCTAAGCTACCACCCACCACTGCCGCCAATTGTGTAATGCCCAAATAATCTGCCAATAAGGCTTGTGAAGCGACCCAGTCTTCAACCGTTAATACGGGGAACTGTGAGCCCCAAGGTTTGCCCGTGGCAGGATTATTACTAGCTGCGCCAGTACTACCATTGCACCCCCCTAAGTTATTCACACCAATCACAAAAAACTTATTGGTATCTAAGGGTTTATTAGGGCCAATTAAGTTATCCCACCAACCTGGGTGCTTGTCATCAAGGCTATATTTACCGGCAACATGATGCGTGCCAGACAAGGCATGGCAGATGAGTACCGCGTTCGATTTATCAGCGTTGAGTGTGCCGTACGTTTCATACACCAAATCAAACTGGGGCAACACTGCGCCGCTTTTAAGCGCCAGTGGTGTATTAAAATGTGCGGTTTGTGCGGCAACAATGCCAACGGAGTTATTTTCTTGCATTTTGTGATTATACTATGGCTAGGTAAAAATATTTTTGCTTAAAGTTTAAGGTGATATTTTAAAGGGGCTTTGATGGAAAACTCAAATAACATTCAGAAATTTAAGCAACATTGCCCACACATCGCCAAAGGAGTTTATGTGCACCCCACTGCCACCATTATTGGGCAAGTTACCTTAGGCGAAAATAGCTCCGTCTGGCCAGGTGCAGTAATTCGTGGCGATATCAATTTTATCAGTATTGGTAAAAATACCAATATTCAAGACCTCAGCATCTTGCATGTTAATCATCGCACTAAGGATGATCCTGAAGGCTCACCGCTTATCATAGGGGACAATGTCACCATCGGCCACGCTGTGATTTTGCATGGCTGCAGCATTGCGGACGAATGCCTGATTGGCATGGGTAGCATTGTCATGGACAAAGTTATGATAGAAAAACACGTGCTATTGGCTGCTGGTAGTTTAGTGTCATCTGGCGCGTTACTAGAAAGTGGCCATTTGTATATGGGTCGCCCCGCTAAAAAAATTCGCACATTGACGGAAGATGAAATCTTATCTTTACAGGAGTCTGCCCATAGTTATGTGCAGGGTAAGGATGAGTATATGCAAGGCAACTAGCATATACTTACACGCCATTAATCCCAGTGCGTACTGTTAATGAGCGGGTTTTTAGCGATAGTGACGCGATTGTTACCACCAAAATCTTTTATCGTTTGAATACTTACCAAGCCCGCCTCTGCCATTAAGTCAGCCACTAAGTCAGCCTGATTGTAGCCATGCTCTATCATTAACCAGCCTTGTGGCTTTAGATAAATCAAACAATCGGCGACAATGCGCCGAATATCATCAAGGCCATCAGCACCTGAGGTTAGTGCGCTAATAGGCTCGAAACGTACATCGCCTTGTGTGAGATGAACATCATTTTGCTCAATATATGGTGGGTTACTAACAATGAGATCAAAACGCTCTCCGGCTAATGCATCAAACCAATCACTTAACATCAATCGCACATTAGTGATGGCTAAACTAGCCGCATTCTTTTTTGCCACCTCTAAAGCAGCTGCCGAGGCATCAACCGCAACGACATTAACCTTTGGCCGATGTTTAGCCACCGCAAGGGCAATGGCACCCGTGCCGGTGCCGAGGTCTAAGATTGATTGATTGGGATTATCTAAAATTTTAGCTAGAGCTGCCTCTACTAAAGTTTCTGTGTCAGGTCGTGGAATTAGAGTCTCGGGCGTGACCAATAAATCCAAACCATAAAATTCACGGCCACCCAAAATATAAGCGATTGGCTCACCCACTAAACGACGATTAAGCAGTGCCTCAAACACCACTTGAATATTGGGTTGTAGTACATCATGTTCATGGGCAATCAACCAAGCGCGATTAACGCCTAGAGCGTATTGCAGCAATAGCTGCACTTCAAAAATAGATGCTTCCGTTTTTAGTTGAGCGCTCGCCATTTGTAATGCTGCTTTGATGGATAGTGGATTTGGCATTTAAATAAGTGGGATATTAAACAGAATCAAAGAACGCTATTTTTGACAGAATTGAGAAAATTGATTGGCTGATAACTCAAAATTTTCTTTTAGCGCCAGCTCCCATGGTCGTTCACATTGTGCGGTTTTTTCACACCAACTGTAGCCCGCAGAGCCTATACAACCATGCGCATCTCGATCCGCCCCAACCATGGTCACATTGACCGTTTGTTTGGCACATGCCACTAATGCCATGACTAACATTAAACTGATAGTGAATCTAGTTTTCATAGCGATGCTAATTACTAGAACACCGACTAGGCAAATTAATTATCTTCGCCTAAGCTTGCTAGTAAGTCTGCCTGATGTTCAGCTGATAATGCACCAATCAGCTCGTCCATATCACCTTCTGTAATCGCATCAATTTTATAAAGTGTGAGATTAATTCGATGATCGGTAATACGCCCTTGCGGGTAGTTGTAAGTACGAATGCGCTCACTTCGATCACCGCTGCCAATCAAGCTTTTACGCTCACTGGCAATTTTGCTTTGTTGCTCGTCCACTTGCTTGGCTTTAATGCGCGCCGCTAATACTTGCATGGCTTGCGCCTTATTGGCATGTTGACTACGGCCTTCCTGACATTCCACGACGATGCCGGTGGGCGCGTGAGTAATACGCACGGCAGAATCTGTTTTATTGATGTGTTGACCACCGGCGCCACTGGCACGATAAGTATCAATACGAATATCGGCGGGGTTAATTACCACATCAGAGACTTCATCTGCCTCTGGCAACACGGCAACGGTACACGCTGAAGTATGAATACGGCCTTGCGTTTCAGTATCTGGCACACGTTGCACACGATGGCCACCAGACTCAAATTTAAGTTTTGAATAGGCGCCGTAACCTTCAATTTTAACGATGATTTCTTTGTAGCCGCCCACTTCAGATTCATTGGCAGACATGATTTCCACTTTCCACTTTTGCCGTTCTGCATACCTTGAATACATTCTAAACAGATCGCCACAAAACAACCCAGACTCATCACCCCCAGTGCCCGCACGAATTTCTAAAAATAAATTCTTATCGTCATTCGGGTCCTTAGGCAGGAGTAGTTTTTGTAGTGCTGACTCCACTTGCTCTAGTTTTGCTTTACCGGCTTCAATTTCCTCTTGCGCAAACTCTTTCATGTCAGGGTCGCTTAACATCTTTTGCGCCTCTACCATGTCTGCTTCAGTTTGTTCAAACACATGATATTGCGCAACGATAGGCGTAATTTCGGCATGCTCTTGGGTAATCTTGCGATAATTATCCATATTATTGGTCACGCCCTCAGAGCTCATCAGGCGATTTAGTTCTTCTAAACGATCGCTTAAGGTAGCGAGCTTTCTAATCATGCTAGGTTTCATGTTGGAGATTCTTTAACTTTGATTTAAGACTTAATTTGGTAAAGCTGCTTGATGACATCTTCCAACTTAGCGTGCTCTTCACCGTGCGCTTGATTGAGGGCATGACTGGGCGCGTGTAAAAATTTATTGGTCAGTGCATTACTTAATAGCTCTAATACTTTTTCTGGGCTTTCGCCTTTTTGCATTAGCTTGATGGCTCTTTCCAACTCTGCTTGACGTGTCATTTCTGCTTGATCACGTAGCGCTTTGATGGTGGGGACAGCATCGCGCTTTTTAAGCCATTGCATAAAGTGCTCAACACGTGCCGTCACGATGATTTCAGCATCTACCGCGGCTTCCTGACGATTAATAATGCCATCACTAACCACCTGCGCAAGATCATCTACTGTGTATAAAAACACATCATCCAAGTCGGCTACCTCAGCTTCAACATCGCGTGGCACAGCTAAATCCACCATAAAAATTGGGCGATGACGGCGCGCTTTAATGGCTCGCTCGACCATGCCCAACCCTACAATTGGCAATTGGCTTGCGGTGCTAGTAATCACAATGTCAAATTCAGCAAAACATTCTGGTAAATCGTTAAGTAGGATGGCATGACCGCCAATCTTCTCGGCCAATATTGAACCACGCTCTAAGGTGCGATTAGCCACCGTCATACTCTTTGGTTTTTGTGTGGCAAAGTGATCGGCGCAAAGTTCTATCATTTCCCCCGCGCCAATAAACAATACTTTTTGCTCGCTAATATCACCAAAAATACGTTGCGCAAGTTTCACTGCGGCGGCCGCCATAGAGATTGAGTTTGCACCTAGATCAGTGTTGGTCCGCACTTCTTTCGCCACTTCAAACGTGCGCTGGAATAGCTTGTGTAGCAAACTACCCAATGTGCCTGCGTCTTGGGCAATTTTAACGGACTGTTTAAATTGTCCCAAAATTTGCGCTTCGCCAAGCACCATACTATCTAAACCAGATGCTACTCTGAACGCATGTTTTACCGCCTCATCATTAGGCAAAGTATAGATGTAGGGTTGGAGTTTAGTGATGTCCAGTTTGTGATACTGCGACAACCATAGCAGTGGTTTTTCTGGATTTTCAGCGCTGCAATATAGCTCGGTGCGATTACATGTAGATAAAATCGCCGCCTCGGCAGCATCGTGCAAGGTTAGTTCGCGCAAGGCACTCGCTAAATGTTCGCTATTAAACGCAACATTTTCACGAATTTGGATAGGTGCGGTCGTGTGGTTCACGCCAATTACATATAACTGCATAGGTGTAATTTTGATGGATTGCCCTATGTTAAGCAAGAAGCATCATCTTAAACGTAAGAAATAGGGTTAAAATAACAGTTTATTGCAACATATTTAGTTAACATTTAACAGAATGGACTTTCGTCATGGATAAAACTTTTAGAATTGCCCCTAGTATTCTTTCTGCAAACTTTGCCAAACTCGGCCAGGAAATTGATGATGTCATTAGCTCTGGCACAGACTTAGTGCATTTTGACGTGATGGATAATCACTATGTGCCTAACCTAACCATCGGCCCTTTAGTATGCGAAGCAATTCGTGAAACCGCTAAGCGCGTGGGCGGTATTATTGATGTGCATTTGATGGTAAAACCAGTTGACCGCATTATTCCCGACTTTGCTAAAGCCGGCGCTAATATCATTACTTTTCACCCAGAAGCTTCTGAACACATTGACCGTAGCCTTGCGATGGTACGTGATTTAGGCTGTAAATCTGGCTTAGTATTTAATCCTGCCACCTCACTCAGCTATTTAGATCATGTCATGGATAAAGTGGATATGGTGTTGTTGATGAGCGTGAACCCTGGGTTTGGCGGTCAAAAATTCATTCCAGAAACTTTAAACAAACTACGTTTAGCGCGCGCTAAAATTGATGCTTATTATGAAAAAACTGGCCGTCAAATTTGGTTAGAAGTAGACGGTGGCGTGAATGCGCAAAATATTGCTGAAATTGCCCAAGCAGGTGCAGATACCTTTGTCGCAGGTAATGCGATTTTCACGCAAGGTAAAGACACTGATAAGAACCGTTACAACACGATTGTCAGCGAATTGCGCGCCTCATTAGCAACAGTAAAATAAACGTTAAAATTGACGCGCGCTAGCCCTCAGACATTCAAGGTCAAAGTCATCATGATTGACCTTGATGGCACCTTAATGCATACCGCGCCAGAAATAGCGCGGGCGTCTAATCGGATGTTGGCGGCACTTGCCAAACCAACATTAGACGAATTGCAGATAGAGTCATACATTGGCGAGGGTGCGCACGTGCTGATTAAGCGTTGCTTAACAGGACGGCTTGATGTTGAACCTGAAGCCGTTGAATATGCCAAGGCGCAGCAGTTATTTTTTGAGTTTTATGCGGATAATGTCACTGAAAGTAGGCCTTATCCCCATGTGCTAGCAGGTTTGCAGGCTTTGAAAAGTGCTGGTTACACATTGGCCTGCGTGACCAATAAGCCTGCAAGCTTTACCTTACCGCTTTTAGAGGCGAATGACTTAACGCAATATTTTGCGTTGGTTGTATCAGGTGATACTTTGTCAAAAAAGAAACCGGATCCGGATCAGCTTTTTTATATTTGTGAAAAACTTGGCATATCAGCCACAGAGGCATTGCTGATTGGCGATTCTAAAACAGATATTGCGGCAGCGCGTAATGCAGGATGCTATGTATTTACTGTGCCTTATGGCTATAATCAAGGGCAGCATATAGAAGCGAGTGCAGTAGACGCACTTATTGAGAATATCGGTGATGCAATAGACTACTTGCATTAAGCGATAGAAAATTTAATTTTAAGTATTTAACATGAATATCAGTAACAACAGAACACATAGTTGGCGATGGTGGTGGGCTTAAAACCCAAAGGGAATGTCACGCACATAGTGAGTGAATCAGCCCAGCCCAAGTAACACTATCTAACAATTTATATGTGAGGAAATTTATGTTTAGTACGATTAATTTAGACCAGTTTAACCACCTTGCCAAGCAAGGTTATAATCGCATTCCGCTCGTATTAGAAACCTTTGCGGACTTAGATACGCCCTTATCGCTATATTTAAAATTAGCTAATCAACCTTACTCATACTTACTTGAATCCGTACAGGGTGGTGAGCGCTTTGGCCGTTACTCGATTATTGGCCTACCAGCAAAAACGCGTATTGTGGCTTATGGCAATCAAGTTCAGGTGTTAGAAGGCAATACGGTTATTGAAACAGCAGACAACACCAATCCATTAGACTTCGTAAAAAGCTATCAAGCGCGCTTCAAAACGCCCCCTTATGAAGGATTGCCACGTTTTACTGGTGGCCTCGCGGGTTACTTTGGCTATGAAACTGTGCGCTATATTGAAAAAAGATTAGCGGGGGTGAATAAGCCAGATGCGATTAACGTGCCGGATGTATTGCTCACACTGTCGACAGAAATCGCGGTGGTGGATAACTTAAGCGGCAAGCTTTATTTCATTGTGTATGCGAATCCAGACGAAGTGAATGCCTACGAAAATGCCTACGCACGCTTAGGTGAATTACTAAAAATGTTACGCAAAACTGTCGCAATACCATCGGCCGTTGCTTCTGAAAGTTCTGTCGCAACGTCTGAATTTGGTGAAGATAATTTCAAAGCCGCAGTGAAGCGTGCGCAACAATATATTTTAGATGGGGACATCATGCAGGTGGTACTTTCTCAGCGCATGGCTCAGAAGTTTACCGCACCTCCGCTCTCGCTATATCGCGCCTTGCGTAGCTTAAATCCATCTCCTTACATGTTTTATTACGACATGGGTGATCATCATGTCGTAGGCGCTTCACCGGAAATTTTAGTGCGCCTTGAAAATGGCACCGTCACGGCACGCCCAATTGCCGGTACACGTCCACGTGGTAAAACGCGCGAACAAGATTTAGCCCTAGCCGACGAGCTATTGGCAGACCCGAAAGAGCGCGCTGAGCACGTGCAACTGATGGATCTAGGTCGCAATGATGTAGGCCGTGTCGCGCAAACCGGCACCGTCAAAGTCACAGACAATATGATGATAGAGCGTTATTCGCATGTGATGCATATTGTGAGCAACGTTGAAGGGAAGCTCAAAGCAGGCATGGATGCAATTGATGTGATTAAAGCCACCTTCCCAGCAGGCACAGTCAGTGGCGCACCGAAAGTACGCGCCATGGAAATTATTGATGAGCTAGAGCCAAGCAAGCGCGGCATCTACGCAGGTGCTGTAGGTTATTTAGGATTTAACGGCGATATGGACGTAGCCATTGCCATTAGGACAGGCGTTATTAAAAATAATATGCTCTATGTTCAAGCTGGCGCTGGCATTGTGGCAGACTCAGTCCCGCAAAGTGAATGGGATGAGACGCAGAACAAAGCGAAAGCGGTGTTGCGTGCGGCTGAATTAGTACAAGCTGGGTTAGACTTGAACCTAGAAGCGACTCTGAAAGTAAGGTATTAATATGTTGCTCATGATAGATAATTACGACTCTTTTACTTACAACTTGGTGCAATATTTAGGCGAGTTGGGGCAAGAGGTGCAGGTATATAGGAATGATGAAATTGATTTAGCCAAAGTGGCTTCACTCAAACCTACGCATATTGTCATTTCACCAGGACCATGTACGCCTAATGAGGCAGGGATTAGCGTGCCGTTGATTAAAGAATTTGCAGGCAAAATTCCGTTGTTGGGCGTGTGTTTGGGTCACCAAAGCATAGGCCAAGCGTTTGGTGGTCGTATTATTAAAGCTAAAACTTTAATGCATGGCAAAACATCCTTGATTTATCATCACAATATGGGTGTGTTTAGGGATTTACCTAACCCTTATACCGCAACACGGTATCATTCCTTAGTGATAGAAAAAGAGACTTTGCCAGATTGCTTAGAAATTACTGCCTGGACCGAAGATGGCGAGATTATGGGGGTACGTCACAAAACTTTACGCGTTGAGGGCGTACAGTTTCATCCAGAATCAATACTCACCGAACATGGTCATGCCCTTTTGAATAACTTTCTGAAAGAGTAAGCACGTGTCATTTTCACACATTCTTAATCAAGTCATCGCTGGTCAAAACTTAAGCTTTGCTGTGATGCAGTCATTGATGCGTCAGGTCATGGCTGGAGAGTTAACGCAAGCGCAAATTGCCGGCTTATTAGTTGCACTGCGCATTAAGGGCGAAACCGTAGATGAAATTGCCGCAGCTGCGAGTGTTATGCGTGAACTTTCTACTAAAGTTACCCTATCCAACCACACCCATTTGATAGATACATGCGGCACCGGTGGTGATGGTATTCAAACTTTTAACGTTTCAACTGTCAGCGCATTTGTCGCAGCTGCCGCAGGGGCTAAGGTCGCTAAACATGGCGGCCGCTCTGTATCATCCACCTGCGGCAGTGCCGACGTCTTGGAAATACTGGGCGTCAACGTCAATCTTACACCAGCGGAAGTGGCTCAATGTGTAGATAACATCGGCATTGGATTTATGTTTGCGCCTAACCATCATAGCGCCATGAAGCATGCCGCACCGGTAAGACGAGAGCTGGGCATTCGCACCCTGTTTAATTTGCTCGGCCCACTCACTAACCCCGCCAACGCCAAACGCCAAGTGATGGGGGTATTTGCCAAAGAGCTTACTGCAAAATTAGCACACGTATTACATAAACTGGGTAGTGAGCATGTCTTGGTGGTGTGCGGTGCAGATGGTATGGATGAGATTTCATTTACAGGAGACACCTATATAGCCGAGTTAAAAGATGGCAAGGTCTCTGAATACATCCTAAATCCAAGCCAATTTGGCATGCCATTACACCCATTAAGTAGCATACAAATTCAAAATGCAGATGAATCAAAAGCGATGATTTTAGATGTGCTAAACGGCAAGCAAGGTGCTGCCCGCGACATCGTACTCCTCAATGCAGGCGCCGCGATTTACGTTTCTGGTGTTGCAGATAGCTTACAAACCGGCATTAATAAGGCGGCAGAAGTGATTGATAACGGTCTAGCACGGGCTAAATTAATTGCATTGAAAGCAATGTCATGAAAAAGCAGTTTTTAATATGGCTGACTATCTTTTTTGCGCTAAGCTTTACCGCTTGCCACGCACCAAACAACTCGCAACCGCCTGAATCAACATCCTTTTCTTCAGTGACTGAAATGGATGCAGGCGCGATTGTTGAGGCCTATGATGCACATCGTAATTTACCGCAAGTAGAGGGCAGCGGCATTGTTGTTAAGGTCTTAAAAGATGACACCAATGGCTTACAACACCAAAAATTTTTGCTGAAAGTGACTGACAATATTACGATATTGATAGCACACAATATTGATTTAGCCATGCGCGTGGAAGATATTCACGAGGGGGATACTGTCGGCTTTAAAGGCGAATATATTTACACGCCCAAAGGTGGCACGCTGCATTGGACACACAAAGACCCGCACGGCAATCATGCGGCTGGCTGGTTAGCGCATAACGGAAAAAAATATGAGTGATATCTTAAAGAAAATTTTAGCCACTAAAAAAATAGAAATCGCCGCCAGCAAAGCTGCGGTATCACTTAGTCAATTGCAAGCGCAAGCTGAGGCGCAAGGGGATCCACGTGATTTTGTGGGTAGCATACACAAAAAAGTCATGGCAAATAAACCTGCAGTGATTGCTGAGATTAAAAAAGCCAGCCCGTCAAAAGGCATTATTCGCGCAGATTTTAATCCTGCAGAAATTGCCAGGAGTTATGAAAAAGGTGGTGCGGCCTGCTTGTCGGTGCTGACTGACGTTGACTATTTTCAAGGATCTGCCGAATACTTAAAACAAGCGCGCGCCGCTTGTAAACTCCCAGTATTACGCAAAGACTTCATTATCGATGAATATCAAGTGTTTGAGGCACGGGCAATGGGGGCTGATTGCATTTTGCTGATTGTAGCTGCGCTTGAACTCAAGCAAATGCAGGCATTAGAATTATTAGCCAACGAGCTAGGTATGGCTGTATTAGTAGAAGTACATGATGCCGATGAATTAGCCTTGGCTGTACAATTGGACACACCCCTCATTGGCATTAACAACCGCAATCTCCGTACTTTTGAAGTGACATTACAAACCACTTTAGATTTGTTGAAATTAATACCGGATGACCGTTTTGTTGTCACAGAATCGGGCATATTTACACCAGAAGACGTAAAGCTAATGATGGACAATGATGTACAGGGCTTTTTAGTAGGTGAAGCATTGATGCGTCAACCTGACCCAGGTGTAGAATTGGCAAGAGTTTTTAATTGTTAACTGATTAAAACAAGCTAACAACTTCTTGAATTGAGGAATTAAAATGAGCTACCCATATTCTCGTCCACGCCGTATGCGTAAAGATGATTTTTCACGCCGCATGATGCGTGAAAACGTACTGACCAGTAACGATTTAATCTATCCTGTGTTTGTTTTAGATGGCCAAAATCGCACAGAAAAGATAGCTTCCATGCCTGGTGTTGTGCGTCAAAGCATCGATGTATTACTTAAGACCGCCGCCGAATGTGTACAACTTGGTATTCCTGTAATCGCGCTATTTCCTGTGGTTGAGAATCAATTTAAAAGCTTGGACGCTGCAGAAGCGTTTAATCCAGACGGGCTCGCTCAACGTGCTGTTGCTGCATTAAAAGCAGCGTATCCTCAACTTGGCGTCATGACTGATGTCGCTTTAGATCCATTTACGACGCATGGCCAAGATGGTTTGATTGATGCAACAGGATATGTGTTGAATGATGAAACGATTGAAGTGTTAGTCAAACAAGCCGTTTCACATGCCAATGCTGGCGCTGACATCGTAGCACCTAGTGACATGATGGATGGGCGTATTGGTCAAATCCGCGAAGCCTTAGAAAGCACCGGTCATATTCACACAAAAATTTTAGCTTATTCCGCTAAATATGCCTCGGCATTTTATGGCCCATTTCGTGACGCAGTAGGCTCAGCCGGTAATCTCGGTTCTGGCAATAAATATACTTATCAAATG
>CANNEG010000041.1:0-13888 GCA_947503455.1 Betaproteobacteria bacterium | reverse complement strand
TTACGCGCGGGCTTACCACGCATTCTACTTAATAGTCTTTCAGACTCTTCCTCGGTTAATTTTTGTGCTTTCTCTAAATATTCTTCTGAAGCCGGTTTAATTCCCATAATAACTCCTTGTATTAAAGTTTTTAATTATTCGTTTTTGATTATATATTTTTTATTTTCTTGCGTGGGTGACACATTTGTGACAATCAATAAAAGTTACTTTTAACTGCTCGCAGTGAAGCTTAAAAAGCTAAATCATCACATAAGTTTCTTAATAATTTCATAATCGACATCAATACTAGCGTTAATCAATTAACAAGCCTGCACGTTAAATTTTCAGGAGAACACCATGATTAAATTAGCTAAACTATTGATTGAATGCTTTTGCCTCACTGCTTTAATGCTTGAATCTTATGTAAAAGTTTCTTTGTAGTACTGCTTATGGTTAAAAATTCCTTATTGAGTTGGTTAAGCACACCCATGGGCTACCTTAAGAAGGGATTTTTTTCTGTGGTGATTGTCACCACATTATCCGCTTGCAATACCATTCAAGGCATTGGTAAAGATATTGAAAAAAGTGGTGAGGTCATTCAGCAGTCGGCTAAATAATACAAGGGCGCTTGGGGCGATGTATTGATACACCGCCTCAATGCACTTATCTAGAAGCTAATTTTTATTATTTACTTTTTGATCTTCTTTATCTCTAATGGCGAACATATTCTTACGCCATTCCGATAACTGCTCATCATCAAGTTCAAGCTGCATGGCTAAAGATTCTAGCGTGTTCAGTTTATGTGAGAGATTACCACGCATCCTACTAAACAGTCTGTCAGCTTCTACCTTGGTTAAATGCTTGGCTTTCTCAAGATAGGCTTCTGATGCCAATAAGGCGTTATAAGTATAGTCTAGGATTTGTACTTCTTTAACGGCAACCATGAGTGCTCCTTATATTGAACTGATGCTCAAAATCTAGGGCGGTAGCCTTGACAAACGTTTAGGCAGCTCGAAGAGTAATGCAATTGACTATAACATACGTAAAACGCGTTTATCTTAATTTTTGCCAACTTAAAGTAGGCATTTAGTTACACGGAATAAGCGGTCTATGCGGATAAGAAAAAATGAAACACCCTAATGAAAATACTCCCCACAAAAACTGTGGATAACTCTGTGAACAGCTGTGTAATTAAATTGTAACTAACGGATTTATATATACATATAGATAACTTTTAAAAACAGTATAAAAAGTAATCAGTTAATTTAATTCTTTATAATCAGTTACTTAAAATTAATCATTGATTTATATGGGTTTTTTAGAAAGCTTAAAGTGATGCATGAAGTGCTGTGAATAAATGAACCTATTTATTCTCAAATAACACGCATATACCCCCACTAAATACCAGTTAATAAGCCACTTGTGGCACTAAGCGAAGTGATATTACGCCATAAAAAGCAGGCAGTTGATTTAGTGGCTACCCATTCATAGCGTTCACTTGAACGCCTCTCAATATCTTAAAAATCAATTAATTTATGCATCCATTCCGTACTTGGCTGCTAACAAGGCCACCTGCACTCGACTGGATAAGTTAAGTTTACGTAGTAGGCCTTGCACATGAATTTTAACGGTAGCCTCGACCAAATCAAGACTGTGTGCAATTTCTTTATTACTGGCACCACGTGCCAACATTTTCATCACTTGACGCTGACGTTGTGTAAGCTTTTCTAGCGCCGGCTCAACAGCTAAGTATTGTTTTTCTGGTATTTGAATGACCTCTGTTAGCCGCGCTTGTTCATTTTCTGCTGTTAATTTTGCTATTTCAGCCAATAGACATGTTTTCACTTCATTTTGAAGGCTAATCTCATGCCTTACTTCAATTAATTCATGTGTTAACTGAATGATTTTAAGATGCTCTAAATTTTTAAATAAAGGATCGACCATGTGCATAACCTTATTAATTGGCTGGCATTAAGAATTTAAATGCTATACACAAGTATATTAATGCAACTATTTTTAGTTTTTTAATAATTTATGCTATTTTTGCCAACTACAAGTAGGTTTCTTTGGTTTAATCATTTAATATGGCGCTACCAAATGTGCAAGAAAGGTCATGATGCAACATCATAAAAAGCCAGTTGATAATTTTAGTAACGCCCTGAGCGACGCCTTGCGTAATCGATACGGCAAGGTGCCATCGGCGGCGTTCTTTATGAATGAATTTAATATACGTGCTTATGGCACAAAATTTATTAGCCGTGAAACAGCACGTAAATGGCTAAAGGGCTTGGCACTACCAAAAGCGGGTGCCCTCCAAATTCTAGTGGATTGGTTAAGCATTAATCCAGTCAATATATTTGCAATGACTGATACTGCAGATTCCAAATCAACTCATACTGATCAAGAAAATGTCCGCGCATGGCATGAACGACGCTCATCTGACCAGTTGGCATTAGAGGCATTAGAGTCTGTGGCACCAAGGATTGCCGTACTCGATTTACAAGGGAAGATTATTCTAGTGAATCAAGCTTGGCGTAATATGGCCTTTGCCAATAGTAATGATGGTGGCAAGCATCTTTGTGAAAGCGTGAATTATCTAACGCTTTGTGATGAAATCACGACCTTTGATAAAGTGTTTAGTCAGGCCATGGCGAAAGGTATCAGAGAAGTCATCGCCAATGAAAAAACACATTTTTCGCTTAAATATCCCTGCTATACCCCCAAAGAAAGACGCTGGTATACCGTTCAAGTGACTTCTTATAGCAATGCGGATAATCGCTATGTGATTGTTTATCACGAAACATTTGGGGAGCTGGAAGACAACAACCTTTAGCTAAACATCTAGCAGGCCACTTCGCATGGCAATCAGGGAAATTTCTGCCGAATTATTGGCATTCAGCTTTTGTTTAATATTGTAAAGATGCGTACCTACGGTGCGTGGACTTAAAAACAAAGTTTCAGCAATTTCATTGGTGGTCTTGCCTTTGGCTAGCGCCATAAACACTTCAAATTCGCGTGGGGATAAAACATCTACTGGGTTTTGATCCGCAGACAGCTGCTGTATGGCCATTTGTTGAGCGACGCTCGCCTCTAAATATTTTTTACCACTGGCGACTACTCTAATGGCTTTAATCATCTCCTCTGCCGCACTGCGCTTGGTTAAATAACCCATAGCCCCAGCATTTAATACGCGTTTCGGATGAACAGAATCTTCATGGGCTGAGAGCACCAAAATTTTAGCCGCACTGTCTTTAGCAAGAATACGTTCAATCGCCTCTAAGCCACCAATGCCAGGCATTGTAATATCCATCACCACCACATGAGGCTTATGCTCCATGTAACGTTGAATGGCTTGCTCGCCACTTTCAGCCTCTGCCACCACTTTAATTTCAGCGTCACTCTCTAGTAACATTTTAAAACCCATACGCACTACGGCATGGTCATCTACTAACATGACATTAATTAAACTCATTATGTGTTATCCATTACTTAAATTGATACGTGTGCCACTAGCGGTATATTGATATAGATAGCTGTGCCAAGATTCGGTTCAGAAACTAAATTAAAATTACCATGAAAGCCTTGCACCCGCTCACGCATACCCAGTAAACCAAAATGTTGACTTTGGTCTACTGCCGCCATATTCATGCCTAGCCCATCATCATGAATGGTCAGTTGGAGTTCATGCCCATCTACCGCCAATTTAACCCCTATGGCGCTTGCATGCGCATGCTTTAATGCATTATTAATGGCTTCTTGCACAATACGATAAACATTGATATTGAGCATTTCGCCAAGCTGATCTAAATCACCGTCTAAGCCTAAACTAAAACGTATGTCTGGGTTAACTATTTGCCAATAATTAACCGCATCGCGTAAGGTTTCAGAAAGCCCTAAATTATCCAATGCGCCAGGACGTAGTTTACGAATAATATTGTGCATACCATCGTAAATTTCATTCGCCGCGGCCACGATGGTTTGTGCATTACTCGCGATATCGGGGGCTTTTTCTTTGGTTTTATTCACAATGGCCACCGCAAACGTCTTAATCGCTGTGACATACTGACCAAGCTCGTCATGCAACTCTCTGGCTAAACTACGGCGCTCATCTTCAATATGCGTTTGAATCAGCTGCGTCAGTTGGCGATTTTCTTCTAACTGCCGCTCGGCGGCGAGAGACTCTGCCATGCGGTTTAAGCTATGCCCAATGCGATTGAATTCAGGCAAGGTAAACACCGGTAAACGTGTGCTTAAATCGCCTTTTTCCATACGATTAATCGAAGCCAAAATCGGATTAATCGGCCTAAGCGAATGACTGAGCAAGGCATACACCATTAAATTAAGTAATATAAAAAAGACCAAGCCTGCCCACATAATCTGCCTAAACCCAGACCAAGCTTCCCGAATGGAGCCAGCGGCGCTAGATGAAACCACCAATGTGCCATAACGTATCCTACGCTCAACAACCTCAGTCGGGGGTTCTACCAGTTTTACAAACCAGGATGGCGCGTGTACGCTAGTTTTATAAGTGGATGCTGGCGAAGTGTAAAGCACACGACCGCTGATATCATAGAGCGCAATGTGGCTACTACGCACATAACCAAGCGATTGCAAAAAGCTCTGCAACACTTTATCGGTTTGACCATACTCAGGATTAAGTGCAGAACTAATGATTACAGTATCGAGTAGTTGCACTGTTACTCGACTTGCGGCTTCAACACGCTCACGAATTGAAACGCGCGTATCGTTGACCAAAATTGCACCTACCACCAATATAAAAGCCAGAGACAGCAAGGTGATTAATAAATTTAAACGGAATTTTAAGCTCATGAATTTTAGACTTCTGAGTAATTGCTTTGCGTTATTCACTGCGGTTGTCATGACAAGTTAACATGTGTAGAGTTTAACAACTTTAATCAATTAACGACATAGTGATATTCACTATATCCACAGCTTGGAACCACCACCATGAAAACCGCCTTTATCATGCATGCTGCCAAAGAAATTCAGCAGACCATTTTAGCCAATGAAAATACTTTAGAGTCTTTAGATCGCGCCATTGGCGATGGTGATCACTACATTAACATGAAGCGTGGCGCGCAAGCCATTGTTGAAATAGAAACTGAATTAGCAGTACTTAGCCCAGAGGCGGCGCTGAATAAAATTGGCCTTAAACTTCTGAGCACCATAGGCGGCGCATCAGGGCCACTACTTGCTAGTTTTTTTATGAGCATGGGCAAAACACTACAAAGCCATGAGGGTGAATCTCATTTAAAAATTGCCAACGCCTTTGCAACAGGCGTGCAAGCCATTATTCAACGGGGTAAAGCCAATCTCGGTGAAAAAACGATGCTGGATGTACTCATCCCCGTGTCAAATCAGTTCTTATTGCTCGCCCAACAAAATAGCGATACCGCGCTCATTTGCAAGAGCTTGATAGAAACAGCCGAGCTAGGCATGCTAGCCACCCAAGACTTAATTGCCACTAAAGGTCGGGCGGCTGGTTTAGGTGAGCGGGCGATTGGGCATATTGACCCTGGCGCTAAAAGTTGCCAATTGATGATTACCGCCGTGTGCAATTTAATATTAAAATCCTAAAAAAATGAAAGAAACATCATGAAAAAATTTATCAATAACGTTGATGATATTTTAGTTGAAAGCTTAAGCGGCTTTAGCACCGCGCATGCTGATTTAGTGCGCTTGCACTTAGACCCCGCCTTTATTGTGCGTAAGAATAAAGCTGCTAATAAAGTTGTTGTTATTTCTGGCGGGGGCTCTGGCCATGAGCCCCTACATGCTGGCTATATCGGTTATGGCATGCTAGATGCGGCCTGCCCTGGCCATGTATTCACCTCGCCTACCCCTGATCAAATGCTGGCTGCAGCCGAGGCTGCACATGCGAATCAGGGCGTATTATTTATTGTCAAAAACTACGCGGGTGATGTGATGAATTTTGAAATGGCCGCAGAAATGCTCGCCTTTGAAAATGCCACTGTTTACACCAGCGATGATTGCGCGGTCGTCAATAGCACTTATACCACCGGGCGCCGTGGTGTAGCGGGGACAGTCATTGTAGAAAAATGTGTAGGTAGCTTGGCAGAAACTGGCGCCAATCTAAATGCCTGTAAAGCGCTGGGTGACAAAGTGAATCAGCGTATTTCCAGCATAGGCGTTGCCTTAACAAGCTGTACCGTGCCCGCTGCTGGCCGCCCTACTTTTGACATTAGTGACACTGAAATTGAAATGGGCGTAGGCATTCATGGTGAGCCTGGCCGTAAGCGTGAAGTTATGCGTGAAGCTGACGCCATTATTACGGACTGTGTTGATGCGATTTTGGCTGACTTTAAAGTTAAAAATTTAACCCTAGAGAAAAATAATGAAGCCTTGCTATTAATTAATGGCTTTGGCGCAACGCCCTTGATGGAGCTTTATTTAATTTACAACGTTGCGGCTAAGCTATTCAAACAACACGGCATTAATATTTCGCGCTCATTGGTCGGCAACTACACCACCGCACTGGATATGGCGGGCGCGTCTGTCACTTTATGCCTGCTTGATGATGAAATTAAACAACACTGGGATAGCCCAGTCCATACCGCCGCTTTGCGTTGGGGATGCTAAATTATTAGCTAACGAAGCGGCTTTGCAAGGCTACTAAATTAAGTTCTTGAAGAATTGCCTCTAGCCGCGTTTGTGCATTTTTACGTGCTTGGCCAGTATATTTAGCGATAATCAACTCATTCTTCATGGAGTGCTCCCAACCCACCAACTCGGTGACCGTCACTTGGTAGCCGGCGGCTTCTAGCTGTAAACAACGTAAGACATTGGTAATTTGGCTGCCGAATTCACGTGTATGAATGGGGTGTCGCCAAATCTCACTTAGTGGTGTTTTAGCAAAACTCTCATTTTTATGTTGCCGCAATACCTCGGCCACCTCAGCCTGACAGCATGGCACTAACACCATATACATTGCCTGCTTTTTTAAGCCAAATTGAATCGCATCATCCGTAGCCGTATTACACGCATGCAGTGCCGTGACAATATCTACTTTTTCAGGAATGGTGTTCGACGCAATCGACTCTTCAACGGTTAAATGTTGAAAATCCATACGCTCAAAATGTAAATCTGCCGCTAATTGTTTTGATTTCTCGACCAGTTCTGCCCGCGTTTCAATGCCAATCACTTGCCCTGCGGCGTGTTGCTTAAGCAACAAATCATACAAAATAAAGCCTAGGTATGACTTTCCTGCACCGTGATCCACAATCACTGGGTTAGGATTTTGCAATAGCACTTCATTAAACAAGGGTTCAATAAAATTGACTAAATGATAAACCTGCTTCAATTTACGGCGACTATCTTGATTAAGCTTGCCATCACGGGTCAGGATATGCAACGCCTTGAGCAGCTCGACGGATTGATTGGGGCGGATTTCAGCGATTTGTGTCATGGCGCTATTTTAAGGCAAAAACTCAATAAGGTTATTGAATGCAGATAAAAACTTGATTTGTAGCGCTAAATGTTAAAATGCCTGATTAGAAACAAACAATTTCGCTTCATTCTCAACAAATGATGCGGCGAAAAAGTCAGAATTGATGAGGAAGTAGAATAAATGGCAATCCAATGGTATCCGGGTCATATGACCCAAGCACGCAAAAAAGCCGAAGAAACAATGGAGTTTATGGACATTGTAATTGAGGTGCTAGATGCGCGCGTGCCTGAAGCCAGCCATAATCCGGTTATCAATGAAATGCGCTTATTTCGCCAGCGCCCCAACCTAAAAATATTAAATAAATCTGACTTGGCTGACCCTAAGGCAACCGAGGCTTGGCTTAATTACTTTAACCGACAACCCAATACCAAAGCTGTTGCACTTTCATGTAAAAAACCCGGTGAAGCCAATAAAATTCCTAAGCTATGTTTGGCACTAACGCCTCACCGTGGCACGCATTTAAAGCCATTACGCATGTTAATTATGGGCATTCCTAACGTCGGTAAATCTACCTTAATGAACGCGCTGTTAAACCGCCGCGTGGCTAAAGTGGGTGACGAGCCAGCGGTGACTAAAAGTCAGCAGCGCTTTGATATTTCAGAGACCATGAGTATTACCGATACGCCAGGCATGATGTGGCCAAAAATTCAGTATGAATCTGATGGCTACATGCTAGCGGCCAGTCATGCGATTGGTCGCAATGCTGTCATTGATGAAGATGTGGCGCTATTTTTAGCAGACAATTTACTCAAAACTTACCCTGCGCTTATCAATGCACGTTACAAACTAGACACCATGAAACATGAGGGTGGCTTTTTAGATGTACTTAAAATGGATGGGGTAGATTTACTCGAAGCCATCGCAAGACGCCGCTCATACAAACGTCATGATGGCTTGTACGATATGGAAAAAACTGCAGTCGCATTTTTAACCGATTACCGTAGTGGCGCAATTGGCAGAATTAGCCTTGAAACGCCTGCAAGTCGGCAACTCATGATGCAAAAAACTTTACCTGCGGAACCCAGCGACGAGGCCTTACCTGAAGCGGATGAAAAACTAGATTAACGGTCTTTTTTGACCAACTGCTTACTAAACTCAACTTCCATCTTACTCACGCGCTTAGGTGTTTGTGGACCATAAGCGTTCACAAAAGTCACAAAATCATCCAACATCATGGCCTCGCACAAGCGAACTGAATCGCCTGCCTCATTGGGCAATACCAAACTAAACATTGCGCCACTATTCATTGTCATTGAATAATTTGGATTTTCGCTACGGCGTTTAAGCCTATCAATGGCAGCGCTTGCTCTGGTTGATCTCATGTGTATTCCTTATATTGGCTGACCAGTCGTTTAGCTCACTGGTCATGCTAAATATTATGGCATGGATTAACGATTCCGATTGAAACTTAAGTTTAGGTAGCTAGTTATAGGCTTAAACGCTAAAATCTCACGCTGAAGTTTTTCTCTGAAATTCAACCTCACATTTAAGTCACGCATGCTAAACAGCCTTAACTCGCCGCAACGCGAGGCAGTTAAATATCTCGACGGTCCTTTACTGGTACTGGCTGGCGCTGGTAGTGGCAAAACACGCGTGATTACGCAAAAAATTAGTTATTTAATTGATGAGGCCGGCTATTCCCCTAAAGAAATTGCCGCTATCACCTTCACCAACAAAGCGGCGCGCGAGATGCAAGAGCGCGTGAGTAAGCTCATGCAAGGTAGAAGCACTAAGGGCCTCACCATTGCCACGTTTCACTCACTAGGCTTACAAATGCTAAGGGCTGAAGCCTCGTTAATGGGCTACAAACCACAGTTTTCAATTTTAGATTCTTCCGATAGCTTTAAAATTGTGGCGGATATTTTAGCCACCACCGATAAGCAATTGTTGCGTAAAACACAGTGGCAAATTTCGGCTTGGAAAAATGCCTTTATTAATGCCGACCAAGCCAAAGCACAAGCCGATGAAGAACTGACCCATGCCGCCGCTAAGGTCTATCAACTATACCAACAAACCCTTAAAGCCTACCAAGCCGTAGATTTTGATGATTTAATCAAACTGCCGGTAGAGCTGTTTGAACAGCACGAAAGCGCCCTTAATAAATGGCAGCGTAAATTACAATATTTGCTGATAGACGAATACCAAGATACCAATGCCTGCCAATACAAACTCGTGAAAATGCTCACCGGCGTACGTGGCCAATTTACGGCAGTGGGTGATGATGACCAAGCCATTTATGGTTGGCGTGGTGCTGATGTCGAAAATTTGCGTCAGCTCACCGATGATTTTAGCAAACTGAAAGTGATTAAATTAGAGCAAAACTATCGTTCTACCGTGCGTATTTTGCGCGCGGCCAATCAAGTTATTAGTAATAATCCCAAACTGTTTGAAAAGAAATTGTGGAGCGACTTAGGGACAGGCGATTTAATTCAAGTATCTGCCGCCATGAGTGAAGAAGCTGAGGCTGAATCAGTCATCATGAAGTTACAAGCGCATAAGTTTGAATATAGAACTAAGTTTCTTGATTACGCCATTTTGTATCGCGGCAATCATCAATCACGCATCTTTGAACAGCAATTACGCAACCATAAAATCCCTTACACCGTCTCTGGTGGTCAGTCATTTTTTGATAAAGCTGAAATTAAAGACTTAATCAGTTATTTACGCTTAATCGCCAATGAAGATGACGATCCTGCGTTTATCCGCGCCGCGACCACCCCTAAGAAAGGCATCGGTAACACCACCCTAGAAAGGCTGGGGGAATTTGCCAGTGCCCACAAAATTTCATTATTTGCAGCCGCCTTTGAAGCAGACTTTCAAAGTGAAGTGGGCAATAAACAATTAGATGATTTACTTAATTTTTGCCAATACATCAATAAGCTGCAAATCAGAGCCGTGCGCGACCCGGCAGGTGAGGTGCTGAACGATTTACTCAATACCATTCAATACGAAGCGTTTCTGTATGACAGCGAAGAGCCTCGCGCAGCTGAAAGCAAATGGGCCAATGTACTAGACTTTATTGGCTGGCTGACCAATAAAGGTGAAGCTAACACCGAATATGGCAATGAGTCTGAAGCTAAAAATCTGTTAGCGCTCACACAAATGGTCTCTCTCATGAGCATGCTAGAAGGCACGGATGCTGGTGAGCCCGATGCGGTCAAACTTTCTACACTACACGCGGCCAAAGGCTTGGAATTTGGTCACGTATTTTTAATTGGGGTAGAAGAAGGCATTTTGCCGCATCGTGAAAGTATTGATGCTGGCGTGCTAGATCCGAGCAAGATTGAAGAAGAACGGCGTCTTATGTACGTGGGCATTACGCGAGCGCAAAAGTCACTCAATATCTCATGGTGCAAAAAACGTAAACGTGCTGGTGAAATACAAATGTGTGAGCCTAGCCGCTTTATTGCAGAACTGCCTAAAGACGACGTACGACATTTTGGTAATCCGTTTAATGACCCAGAAATTAGCAAAGACTTTGGTAAGTCAAAAATGGCCAATATCAAAGCCATGTTGGCAAATAAGTAATTGAATTAGCAACTAAAGTTCATTAAATACGCCTAGCCTCGGTTATAATACCGGCCGTTACCATCTAGCCACTTTGCTATTAACCACCGTACATCATATCCATCTGTAGAAATCAAATAAACCCATATGCCTTTTATTACCTTAGATAATGCCTCCCTCGCTTTTGGCCATCACGCCCTACTCGACCATGCCTCGTTTCAGTTAGATGCTGGCGAACGCGTTGGTTTAATTGGCCGCAATGGCGCGGGTAAATCTAGCTTATTAAAAGCCATTGCCGGCACCATTAAATTAGATGAAGGTACGGTATGGCGTGCACCGAATACGCGCGTCGTCTATGTACCACAAGAACCCGAACTAGACGCAACGCATACCGTATTTGAAGCGGTAGCAGAAGGCTTAGGCTCGTTGCAGCAAACTATTATTGATTACCACCAAGTCACGCATGACATGGGCATGCCAGACGCAGATATTGATGCGCTAATGACAAAAATGCAGCACCTACAACATGAGCTGGACATTCAAAATGGCTGGGTTGCACAATCAAGAGTTGAAACCGTATTAAGTCGCTTAAAGTTAGACGCAGACGCGTTAATTTCTACGCTATCTGGCGGTTGGCGCAAACGTGTGGCACTCGGTCGTGCACTGGTGGCAGAGCCTGAAGTATTATTACTAGACGAACCCACCAACCATCTGGATTTAGAAGCGATTGAATGGCTAGAAGGTCTATTATTAGGCTTTACTGGTAGCGTCTTATTCATCACGCATGATAGACGTTTTTTAGATAGCCTAGCCACGCGCATTACTGAACTTGACCGCGGCATACTCACAGACTTTATCGGCAACTTCACGCAATACCAAGTTAAAAAAGAAGAGTTAATCGCCGTTGAAGAAATTCATGCCGCAAAATTTGATAAATTTTTAGCCCAAGAAGAAGTATGGATACGCCAAGGCATTAAAGCGCGCCGAACCCGCAATGAAGGCCGAGTACGTAGACTAGAAGCTTTGCGCCTAGATAGAGCCGCACGCCGCGAACGCCAAGGTAACGTTAAATTGAATTTAGATGCCGGTGAACGTAGTGGCAAATTGGTAGCCGAGCTAGAAAATGTCAGCAAAGCGTATGGTGATAAAACACTCATCAAAAACTTTAGCACGCGGATTTTACGTGGTGACAAAATTGGTCTACTCGGTCCCAATGGTATTGGTAAAACGACGTTACTTAAATTAATTTTAGGGGATATTGAAGCGGATAGCGGCAAAGTTGAACGCGGCACAAAAATCAATGTAGCCTATTTTGATCAAATGCGCGAACAGTTAGATGAAGAAGCTACGCTGGCTGACACGATTAGTCCAGGTTCTGATTTTGTAGAAATTGGCAATGAACGCAAGCATGTGATTAGTTATTTAGAAGACTTTCTTTTCCCCCCACAACGCTCACGCTCTCCTGTTAAATCACTCTCAGGGGGTGAACGCAACCGATTGCTATTAGCACGGCTATTTGCCCGCCCAGCCAATGTGCTGGTGTTAGATGAACCAACGAACGATTTGGATATTGACACACTAGAACTGCTAGAGAGTTTATTGCAAGAGTTTGCTGGCACGCTGTTTTTAGTAAGCCATGACCGTGCGTTTTTAGAAAATACCGTCACACAAGTCATCGCCTTTGAAGGCAATGGCGTACTCACTGAATTTGGCGGTGGTTATGATGACTGGCAGCGTTTCACCCAACAACGCTTACAAGACAGTCGCGCAGAAGATAAACGCTTAAGCGATTTAGCACAGACAGCAAAAGCCAATGTGAAGCAAAGTTCAACTAGCCAAACCAAGCCAGTCGCAAAATTAAGCTTTAAAGAAGAAAAAGAGCTGGCAGAAATACCCCTGCAAATTGAACAATTAGAAACAGAGCAAGCTGATATTAACAGCCAACTTGCCGATGGCGACCTATACAGGACTCAAGCTGAGCTGGTTAAAACATTGCAATCTCGACTTCTTGAAATTGACACCCTGCTAGAAAATTTACTCGCCCGCTGGGAAAGTCTAGACGCAAGAAAAAGCTAAACGTCATGTCAGCACATACCACCCCCTCAAATTTAACGACAGCTAATCCAAGCGCTAAGTACTTAACCGCTGCCTTATATAAATTTGTCAGCTTACCCAATTACAAATCTCTGCAAGCGCCTATTCATGAGGCATGCATTAGCAATCACATCAAAGGTACATTGCTACTTGCCGAAGAAGGGATTAACGGCACAATTGCCGGTTTAGCAGAGGATGTACGGTGTTTATTGGCATTTTTACGCAATAACCCGATATTTGAAAATCGTTTTGCTGATTTAGAACACAAAGAATCTTTTGCGAGTGAGCATCCTTTTTATCGGATGAAAGTGAAACTCAAGAAGGAAATTGTAACGCTGGGCGTGCCCGGCGTAAGCCCAACCAAACAAGTCGGCACTTATGTCAAACCAGAAGACTGGAATGCACTCATTTCTGATCCAGATGTCATTTTAATTGATACTCGCAATGGTTATGAGGTTGATATTGGTACTTTTAAAGGCGCCATCGATCCAAAAACCACGACCTTTCGTGAGTTTCCTGAATATGTGGCTAAACACTTTAATAAAACCAAACATAAGAAAGTGGCAATGTTTTGCACCGGTGGCATTCGGTGTGAAAAAGCTTCATCTTATATGATGGATCAGGGGTTTGAAGAGGTTTATCACTTGCAAGGTGGTATTTTAAAATACCTTGAAACTGTGCCAGAAGCGCAAAGTATGTGGCAAGGTGAGTGCTTTGTATTTGACCAACGCGTAGCCGTTAAACACAATTTAGAGGTAGGTGAATTTGATCAATGCTATGCCTGTCGGCATCCACTTTCACCCAGTGAAATGCAAAGCC
>CANNEG010000040.1:0-13933 GCA_947503455.1 Betaproteobacteria bacterium | reverse complement strand
GCGCACCTAAGGTTTTAATTTCATATTCCACATCACGCTGATACATATCAGCCACTTCTTGCATCAAGTCATCTAGCGCACCCGATTCTTCGCCTACCGCAATCATCTGCAACACAATCGGGTTAAACACGCCAGTATTGCTTGCCGTGCGTAATATGCTCTCGCCACGCTCTACACCTTCACGCATTTGCTCAATTTTTTGAGCGATATAATCATTATCGGCAGTTTGTGCCACTAACTTTAATCCATTGACAATTGGCACCCCACTTTTGTTGGCTAAAGCGAAACTTCTGGCGAATCTTGCCATCGTGGCTTTGTGAATAATTTTGCCCGCTATAGGAATATTTAATTTAAATTTATCCCAGTTGTATTTACCAATACCGGCAGCGGTATATGACCGGAAAAGCAATGCAGCAGTGATGATTCCTGCAAGTAGATATGGCCAAGCAGCGACCATAAAATTAGAAAAGCCTAAGAGAATTCTGGTCATTAAAGGCAGTTCAGCACCAAATCCAGCAAATACTTTGGCGAAAGCAGGAATTACAAAAAGATTTACGATTACAATCGCAACGCCCATGGCTGAAACGACAAAAATCGGGTAGCGCAGGGCGGATTTAATTTGATCACGCATAAAACGCTCAAACTCCAGATGTTCAAATAGGCGCAAAAATACCGCTTCTAACATACCTGTTGTTTCACCCACACGCACCATGTTGATATAAAAGCTTGAAAACACTTGAGGATGCTGTGCCAATGCGGCTGAGAACTCACGGCCACTGCCCAAACTTTCACGAATTTCTTCTACCACCTTAGCAAAGGCCTGATTGCTGGTGGATGCTTTTAGGCCATTCAACGCATTCATAATAGGAATGCCCGCCTTAAGCAAGGTGTACATTTGCCGACTAAACAGCATGACATCGATGGTTTCTATTTTTTCTTCAAACAAATTGATTGAAGTACTTTTTGAGCGGGTAGGGTTAGACCGAGATTGAATATCGATCGGGGTGATGTTGAGATTTAACAGCTGATTAGCTAACGCATTGCTATCCGCGCCCTCAAGCACGCCTTGGACCAGCACACCCTTACTATCACGGCCTTTGTAGGCAAAAAATGGCATGACTTACCTTGGCTTATTCTTCAAATTGATTACTGATGCGCATCGCTTCAGAAATGGTGGTGCGCTTTTCTATCACTAAATCAACAGCGCTTTTACGCAAAGTTTTACCTGCCATACGTTGACGAGCAAGTTTGATAAAGTGATTAGGGTCTTGATGGCTGGCGCCATCAATTAATTCATTATCCATCTCAAGCAACTCATACACGCCTATACGCCCTTGGTAGCCAGTGCCGTTACAAACGGTACAGCCTTTACCTCGAACATACTTGTGCTGCGCCACTTTGTCGCCCAATTCAAATTGTAGCCATGCGTGTTCAAAGGCTTCTGGGGTATAGGCCTCCGCGCAATGATCACAGACTAAGCGCAATAATCGTTGAGCAACAACCGCCAATACCGACATGGCCACCATGTAGCGGGGCACGCCCATATCAATCATTCGTATTGGCGTGCTAACGGCATCGTTGGTATGCAAGGTAGAAAGTACTAAGTGACCGGTCATCGCCGCTCTTAAGCCTATCTGAGCGGTTTCTTGGTCACGCATTTCACCGACTAAGATAATGTCCGGATCTTGCCGTAAAGCAGATCGTAAAACACGAGAAAAGCTTAAATCAATCTTGTCGTTCACTTGTACTTGGTTAATACCCGATAGGCGATACTCAACCGGGTCTTCGACCGTGATAATTTTATTAGCATTGGAGTTTAATTCACTCAATGCCGCGTACAGCGTGGTTGTTTTACCGCTACCCGTAGGGCCTGTGACCAACACCATACCACCAGGTCGGTGAATGAGTTTACGAAAGCGCACCAGCATATCAGGCGGCATGCCGAGTTTTTCTAGTGAAAAGTCACTGTCATTTTGTATTAATAACCGCATGACGACTGATTCGCCATACTGTGTAGGCATGGATGAAATACGCACATCCACGTTTTTTTGTTTGACCTTGACGGCAAATCGGCCATCTTGAGGTAAGCGTTTTTCTGAAATATCCAAGCCAGACATAAGTTTTAAACGCAAAGCGAGCGCAGGAGAAATCTTTAAGTCAGCTTGCGTTTGTAAATGCATCACACCGTCAATTCTGAAACGTATATGCAATTTTTGTTCTTGTGGTTCGATGTGAATATCAGAGGCACGCACTTGCACGGCATCCTCAAAGATGGTTTGCAATAATTTAACGACCGGCGCTTCTTCGGCACTACCTGCTACACCTAAAGTCGCAAAGTCAATTGCGGTATCGCCAAGATCTTGGCCTAACTCTAAGGCTAAATTTGAGATTTCATCAGTGCGACGGTAGCTTCGATCAATCAGTAATAGCAGTGAGTCTTCTTGAATAACCGCAAGCTCAATATCTTTAGGTAATAAGCGAGACAATTCATCGTAGGCAAACAAATCAGTAGGATCTACCATACCGATTAAATAAGAATTGCCCCGATCTTCTAATATGCAGCATCTGAAACGGCGCGCTTGTGCCTCTGGCAGCTTGTTAATCAGGGCTGTTTTGGTATTGAACTGAAGTAAATCAATAAATGGGATATCTAACTGGCGGGCAAAAGCTTCGGAAATTTGCTTTTCCGTAACGTGTCCTCTGTCCACAATAATGCGCCCCAGTTTTCGGCCGGTGCGTTTTTGTTCTTCGAGCGACTTATCTAAATCCTCCGCAGACATTAAATTCTGCTGAACCAGAATTTCACCTAAGCGAATTTTTTCAGGACGTGCCATTTAAACCCCAAAAATATCAGTTGATACTAAATCATACCAGTACATACTATTTTTAACCTCAAAAATATGCATACAATCACAATTGTAGTTGATGATAGGGCGTTTCAATCGTAAGAATAGAGAGGGGTTTAGTCTTGAAATCTTAAAGTAATTTATTTGATAGTTTGTGCGTTACGCTGAGATTGATGTATTAAAATTGCTTCATTTAATACTTTTAAAACACTCATGAGCATCAATAAGGTGAGATGAACCCTGAAGATTTACAACGCTTACTGAGTTTGACGATGCCTTATGGTAAATACAAAGGCCGTCTCATTGCCGACTTGCCTGGGCAATATTTGAATTGGTTTGCCCGAGAAGGTTTTCCCGCAGGGGAGTTAGGGCGCTTGTTAGCACTGATGCAAGAAATAGATCACAACGGCTTGTCATCACTGCTTGATCCACTACGAAAAAACGGGAAATTTTAGGGGCTTAAAAAGCGAAAAAGCCAGAACATCTTAAGGATGGGCTGGCTACATTCATTGAATTCATAGTGCTTGTTGCTGCTACCTTTACTAGCCGTATAACCTAAAGTCATACCAAGAAAAAGGTGGCGTCCCCACCGGGATTCGAACCCGGGTCGCCTCCGTGAAAGGGAGGTGTCCTAGGCCTCTAGACGATGGGGACCTAAGAATTTCATTGCGTTATTACAAGTGCGACATACTACTACAAAACACTGAAATATCGAAGCTATTTTGGTGGAGGTAAGCGGGATCGAACCGCTGACCTCTTGCATGCCATGCAAGCGCTCTCCCAGCTGAGCTATACCCCCGTACCTACTTCCTTTTAGCTATTTATTACATGAGCTATCAGCGAGGCGCCATAATAAAGATGGGTCGATTGATTGTCAATGATTTTCACTACATTGATGCTAATTTTTACTTATTTATGTGTAGTAGGCCGAATATCAGCCACGTGTATTAGATTGGCTTTCAAATTGTGTTAAATCTACACGCGGTAATGACTGCCAGCCAGGCTTACGATGCTCAGCAACGACGTTAGTAAAAACACCGCCGCGCACATAAAACTTGGCAGTTACTCGCATGAATTTAGGCTGTGTAGCGGCCACTAAATCATCTAAGATGCTGTTAGTCACCGCCTCATGAAAGCAGCCTTCATCACGGAAAGACCACATATATAACTTCAAGCTTTTAAGCTCTACACAGCTTTGATCTGGAATATAGTCTAGATAAATAACGGCAAAATCAGGTTGGCCAGTTTTTGGGCACAAACAAGTAAACTCTGGAATCTCCATGTGAATATGGAAATCTCTTGATTGATTGGGGTTTTCAAAAGTTTCTAATACTTTTGTCGCCGGTGTCGTTGGCTTTCCGCCAATTGATTGCGTAGTCATAGCGTCTTTTTGCTTAAAAAAAGCTATTATACTATCTTATAAAAATCTATAAAAATTTAGCTACTATAATTTTGAATTATTCAATTTGCGTTTAACTCACTTAAAACTTGCTGGTTTCAAATCGTTTGTTGATCCAACAACGCTGCACATTCATGGGCAGCGTGTAGGTGTGGTTGGCCCCAATGGTTGTGGTAAATCCAATGTCATGGAATCTGTCCGCTGGGTATTGGGCGAATCCTCTGCAAAAGAGATGCGTGGCGATAGCATGGATGCAGTCATATTTAATGGCTCTGGCAATCGCAAGCCTATCTCACGCGCCAGTGTTGAGCTGATTTTTGATAACAGCTTAGGCGGCGCCTCTGGCGAGTGGAGCCAATATGCTGAGATTTCAGTTAAGCGTGTCATAGAACGTGATAAAGGCTCAACTTACCACATTAATAACACGGTCGTTCGCCGCCGCGATGTCGCTGATTTATTTTTAGGCACAGGCTTAGGTGGTCGCGCCTATGCCATCATCGGCCAAAACACTATTAATCGCATTGTCGAAGCCAAGCCTGAAGAACTCCGTATTTTTCTTGAAGAAGCCGCTGGGATTAGTAAATATAAAGAACGTCGACGTGAAACTGAGTTGCGCTTACGTGATACGCGAGAAAATTTAACCAGAGTAGATGATATTCTGCGCGAATTAGATAAACAAATCGCGCGCTTACAATCTCAAGCAGTCGTCGCAGAGCAATATCATGGACTGCAAACAATCCTTAATATTACTAAAGGCCAAGTGTGGCTGTTAAAGAAACGTGATGCCAGCGCCTATTGGGAGAGGGCGCAGCGCCAAGTTGAAAAGCTAGTCAATGACCTTGAAGCGCAAATGGCTAATTTACGTAGCAATGAGAGCGCTTTAGAACTTGCTCGCCAACAAAATTTTACCGCCACAGAAACGCTAAACCTGTCACAGGCAGCCTATTACGAGGCTAATGCGGAGGTTTCTAATCTTGAGAACCAAGTTAAAAATACCTCGGAAGCACGCGAGCGTATGCAACTTCAGTTACAGCAACTCCTCGCGCAGTTAGATAAAAACACGCTCCAGCGTAGTGATTTTGAAAAGGCTTTATTAGCCGCCCAAGCTGAGTTGCAAGTTGCAAACACGGATTTTGCCGCTTCTGAAGAGGCTAATAAAGTGGCTACGGAGGCTATCCCGCTATTATCTCAGCAGTTTCAAAGCGCGCTTGCTGCATTTAATGCGAGTCAATCTATATTGCTGAATGCGGAACAACGTTTACGCTTAGAACAGGCGAATATTGGACATATTACGCGCACGGCTACTGAAACCAATGAACATCTACAGCGCTTACAGCAAAGTTTAAGTAGCACTCAAGCAACACCTGATGAAGCGCTTGAAGAAAAGCATGCACAGTTACTGGCAATTGAGGCGCAGATTGCTCATTTAGAAACGCATGCAGCAGAAAAATTGCAAAAAGAACAATCACTAATTCATGCACTTAAAACCAATAGAGACCTATATTTGGCTAGGCAGCGTGAATTAAATGTACTAGAAGCTGAAATTAGCTCGCTGACAAAAATTCAGCAAACCATGAAAAATGGTAATAACGAAACAGCCTTAACGGCTTGGTTAAAAGAGATCGGCCTAGAAAATGGTGTCAGAATTTGGCAGTCATTAAGCATCAAAAAAGGCTGGGAATCAGCTTTAGAGGCCGCTTTAGGCGCGCGATTGAATGCTATTACCCTTCATGAACTTAAAACCAGCGGCAGGCCGCCTGGCGCGTTAACACTTGCGCTAGACTCAGTTGCTTTAAAGGATGTACATGATTCAGGGTCTAAAACTGCCTTATATTCACTACTTGAAAAAATAGACCCTAAGCAACAAGCGGTGCTTCAAGATTGGCTGGCAGGCGCCTATCTACTTGAAGATGGCGTAGAGGCTATTGCTGCAAGCCAAAAGCTTAATAAGGGTGAGTATTTGGTCAATAAGCAAGGTGATATTTACACCAAGCACAGCATCACGTATTTTGCAGCACAGTCCCTGTTGCATGGTGTGTTAGAAAGGCAAGTGCAGTTAGATGGTTTACAAAAGCAATTACCCGATTTACAGTTAAATTTAACAGAAGCGCATCAACAGGTATCGCAATTAGAACTTGACTTGCAGGGCCTTAGAGGCGAGCAGCATACACACAACATTCAACTCAAGACCGCAACGCAGCAAGCACATCAGCTTAACTTAGCCCTGCAACAACTTAAACAAGCACAACACAATACCTTGCAGCGACAAAAAACATTGCAGGCTGATAGTGCTTTAGCAAGTGAAAAGTTACTTAAAATTAATGATGAAATTACGCTCAAAGAAACCTTGGTCGCAGAAATTTCTCAAAATTTAGCACAATTAAAAGATGATATGCGTGTGGCGGAAGTCGCCAAACAAAAGGCTGAGCTAATTTTCAATGAAGCGCGAAATCAATTACAAACCATGGAGCGCGTACACCAAGAGAAGAACTTTAACATAAAATTAAATAGCAATAAAATCAATGAATTAAATATAAAAATTAATAATTTACTTGAGGATAGCGCCAGCCTTAAGTTGCGTAGCGATGATGTAGATACGACCTTAGCCGCCACTAAAATGGAGACTTTAAAGACTAATTTAGAGGCTGCGCTTAATAACAAGCAGTCGCGTGAACAGTCATTAGCTTTAGCTCGCAACAATATGAGTGAAGCTGAATTGGCCTTACAGCAACAAGAGCGAACCCGCATGCAAAATGAACAATTGCTGCATCCTCTGCGCGATAAATTAGAAGCGAGTCGTTTAGCTGAACAAGAGGCACGCTTACATTTCGAACAATGCCAAGCAGAGCTTACCGCTTCTGGTTTGAGTGAAGTGCAACTGACACAACATTTAGAAACCATAGAGGGGTCTGAGCGTAAGCTTAAAGTGATTGATTTAGAAAGTAAGCGGGATCAACTGATCGTTGATATAGAAACGCTAGGCGCAGTCAATTTGGCAGCTATTCAAGAACTGGAGACCGAACAAACACGCAAACAGTATCTAGATAGCCAATGTGCCGATTTAAAAGAAGCGAGTGATACGCTTGAAGACGCAATACGTAAGATAGATAAGGAAACAAGAGGGCGCTTACAAGCCACTTTTGATGAAGCTAATCGCCATTTTAACGAGCTATTCATGACGCTTTTTGGTGGCGGACAAGCAAGACTAGAATTACTAGGTGAAGAAATTTTAGATACGGGCATGCAAGTATTTGCGCAACCACCCGGCAAGAAAAATAGTACGATTCATCTATTGTCTGGTGGAGAAAAAGCCTTAACCGCTTTGGCGCTCGTATTTGCTTTATTTAGACTTAATCCAGCGCCATTTTGCTTAATGGATGAAGTAGATGCGCCCTTAGATGACAGTAACACAGAGCGATTTTGCGCCATGGTGAAAAAAATGTCTGAGAAAACACAGTTTTTATACGTAAGTCATAATAAAATAACCATGGAAATGGCGCAGCAATTGATAGGTGTTACTATGCAGGAGTCGGGCGTTTCACGTATTGTAGATGTGGATATGGAAGCCGCAGTGCGCATGATGGATGAAGTAAAAGCATAATCGCTAGTATCTACCAGAAGCCAAAATTATGAGAGTTAAGCTTAAATGAGTGAATTACAAATAGCATTAATAGCCATTGGGGCGCTAATTATAGTTGCTGTGCTTATTATCAATTGGTGGCAAGAAAGACGATTCCATCGCCAATTAGAAAGCAACTTCTCCCCATTAAACAAAGACGCCCTGCTAGATGAATCGCCATTAGAATCCGCTGATTTCCAGGCCACTATAGACCCTCATGCTACAGATCACTTTTCTATCAACAGTGAAGTGCTCGAAGATTCAATTGCTGAGCCGTCAATACAAACCACGATCAATGCTCAAGGGGACGCAGAAGATTACAGTCATGATGAAGCGTTTCAGGAAGAAATGCTAATTGAGGATGCTCCAGAAGCAAGCACCGAGTTATCGCCCCCCTATGCCAGCGAAAGTGCCGACATAGATGCAGATGTAGAGATAAGTAACGTTGTACCTCCTAACGATTTTAAAGAAACACTCGCCGAGGCAATTAATGCTAACACGCTTAAAGCATCTCAAGATCCAGTAGAGACTGCGCTTGAGCCTGCTGTAAGTTTGCCATTGATGCTGCAAAGTCAAATGGATTTAACCGCATTACTCTACCTAGCAACAGCAACGCCGGCCGGCACGATTAATAATGCACTAGGCACACTATTTAATGGTTTTGATAAACCCGTATTTGTGCATGTACAAGATGCCAACAAGCAATGGCATTTGCTAGATGAGCTTACTTCAAACCCAGAAGCGCTGAATCGACAAATAGCTAGAGTTGCTTGCAGCATACAACTGGCTGATCGCGGTGGCGCAATATCTCGTGGCACCTTAAATCGCTTTCAATTAACTGTAGAAAACTTTAACTTAGCCATTAATGGCAATATTGAATGGCAAGGTAAGGGCGATGCGTTTGCCAATGCAAATACATTGGATGAATTTTGTATAGAGGTTGATAAAACCATAGGGTTTCATTTAGCACATGGTGAAAATGGTGCATTTACCGGCACAAAATTAAGAGGCTTAGCAGAAGCGCAAGGCCTAGTGCTTGGTGCAGAAGGTCATTTTAAATGCATTGATGATGCAGATACCATGCAGACTAATCCATCATTTGTCATGTTTAATCGAGATGATTATTCATTTAGCCCAGACATGTTAAGAAATTCAGTTGTCAAAGGCATTACCTTTCAACTGGATATTCCGCATGTCAAAAAATGCGCTGAAGCATTTAATCATATGGTGCAGGTTGCTAGGCAAATGGAAGCCGGTCTCAATGCTGTATTGGTAGACGACAACAACAAAGTGTTGGATGACATGCAAATTGAAAAAATTCGGCAGCAACTCAAAGTTATCCAGGCAACCATGTTAATGCGTGGCATTGTGCCTGGCTCAGATAGCGCACGCAGGTTATTTTCTTAGATGACGGGTAATTCCGAGCAACAAAGCCTAACATTTAATGATGTACCATTAAATGTGTCAGAAACAAGTGATATCGCATTACGATGCATCGAGCTACGTCAGTTGCTTGCACGATATGATCATGAATACTACGTACTAGATTCACCCTCAGTCCCTGATAGCGAATACGATAAAAACTATCGTGAGTTACAAGACTTAGAAAAAACCCATCCTAAGCTCATTACGCCAGATTCACCCACCCAACGGGTAAGCGGTTCAGCAGCAAATGCTTTCAATAGTATTACTCACAGACAAGCCATGCTATCGCTCAATAATGCTTTTGAAGAGAGTGAGTTAGTAGCGTTTGATAAGCGCATTCGTGAGGCATTAGGCTATGACGCTATTGAGTATGCAGTTGAGCCGAAGTTTGATGGCTTAGCCATTACCTTAACCTATGAATATGGCCTATTTACCCAAGGGGCTACCCGTGGCGACGGCTATACGGGCGAAGATGTCACGCATAATTTACGCACTTTGCGCGCCATCCCTATGCGCTTAAATCACCCCAATCCACCCAAATTGCTTGAAGTGCGTGGTGAAGTACTCATGTTTAAGCGAGACTTTGAAAAACTAAATCAAACACAATTCTCTAAGGGCGAAAAACAATTCGCTAACCCACGCAACGCTGCGGCTGGTAGCTTACGTCAATTGGATGCAAAAATTACAGCCACACGACCGTTAAGTTTCTTTGCTTATGGCTTAGGTGCGGCTGAAGGCGTTCCAACCATTAATAGCCATAGCATGGCTATGGATTATCTTACCAACTTACATTTTCCAGTCAGTAAAGAGCGCAATGTTGTCATGGGATTGTCAGGCTTGCTGGATTACTACCAACACATTGGTCGGGCACGTGAAAAATTGCCATTCGATATTGATGGTGTTGTCTATAAAGTAAATCAATTTAATCAGCAGAATGAATTAGGCTTCGTTTCACGCGCGCCACGCTGGGCAATAGCCCATAAATTCCCTGCTCAAGAAGCGCTGACCCTGGTCGAAGACATCACCGTACAAGTAGGGCGTACAGGCGCCATTACGCCGGTTGCAAGGCTAGCACCGGTATTTGTTGGCGGCGTGACAGTGACGAATGCTACTTTGCACAATGAAGATGAAGTACGGCGTAAAGATGTTCATGTGGGTGACACTGTCAGTGTGCGCAGGGCAGGGGACGTAATACCTGAAGTGGTCAACGTACTCATAGAAAGACGCCCAACAAACGCACGTCGTTTTGTTATGCCTACGGTCTGTCCAGAATGTGGCTCACATATTTTAAAACAGGCCGACGAAGCCGTAGCGCGTTGTACTGGCGGTATATTTTGCCCAGCGCAACGCAAGCAAGCTATTACTCATTTTGCCTCACGTCGCGCCATGGATATTGAAGGCTTAGGCGAAAAGCTAGCAGATCAACTGGTTGAAGCTAACCTAGTGCATACGTTGGCGGATATCTACAAGCTAGATTTAAGTACTTTAAGTCATTTAGATCGTATGGCAACAAAGTCAGCACAAAACATACTGGATGCACTAAATAAAAGAAAATCAACGACATTGGCACGCTTTATCTACGCCCTTGGGATGCGCAACGTAGGTGAAGCTACCGCTAAAGATTTAGCCAAGCATTTTGGCAATTTAGCCATGTTAATGCAGGCTAATTTAAATGAATTATTAACAGTGAACGACGTTGGGCCGGTAGTTGCAGAATCAATTACTAACTTTTTTTCTGAGATACATAACCAAACGGTGATTGCAGAACTGCTAGCAGCAGGCATTACTTGGCCAGAAACTGATGGCAAGCAACAGGCAACCGGCAAGCTTGTAGGTAAAACTTTCGTACTCACTGGCACATTGCCTAACTTGTCACGCGATGATGCAAAAGAGCGCGTCGAAGCGGCAGGCGGCAAAGTAAGTGGTAGCGTGTCTAAGAAAACTGATTACATTATTGCTGGCAGCGATGCCGGAAGCAAGTTGGATAAAGCTCAAGAACTTGGCTTAACTATCTTAGATGAAACCGGGTTGCTTGAGCTGTTGGCCTAATTTACAAAATAGAAAAAATAAGAGACGAAATATGAAATTACGTATTACATTAGGTTTAATTCTTATCTCAATGTTTTTAAACAATGTTTATGCAGATAATACAGTCATGATTGCCTGCAATAAATCATTAGAGAAGGGTGATATCACGGGTGCTCTGGCACAAGCCAATAATATATTAAGTAGCCGTAAAAATGATAAAGATGCGCTTATTTGTCAAGGTCGTGCACTTATGGCTAATAATGACTTTCAAGGGGCGCTAGCAGCATTTAAATCCGCTAATTTGAACTCCACAGAGGCTTTCGACAAAACAATCGCAACATTGCTTATTGGTAATACTTACAAATCGCTTAAACAGTCTGAAATGGCAATTAACAGCTACCAGCAAACTATTTCAAATGCACAATTGGCTAATAATAAGGGGTTTGAACGTCTTGCATATAACGCCATTGGTGATGTTTACGTTAATGATAAGCAGCTAACACGAGCTGTAGATGCCTACTTGCTAGGCCGTAAACTTGCGGCTAATGATAATGAACGGGGTGAGAGTTGTGAAAAAATCGCTTTAACTTACCACAATATGAATCAAGATGATTTAGCGCTTGAGTTTCAAATTAAAGCCTATCTACTTCATGACACTGTGGGAACTTTAGATCAGTATGCGCACTCTAGCATTGAGTTAGGGCGTTATTATGCAATTGTCAAAAATTATGCAAATGCTGAAAAAACACTCAATAAAATTATTAAATTTGCAAAAGAACAGGGCGGCGCGTACTTTGAAGCACAGGCTAGCTATATTTTAGCTAAAGTTAAAGTGGCTACAGGCGATATTCCAGCAGCTAAGGCGTTGATTGAAAATGCAAAATCTATTGCTAAGGCTACTAATGATAAAGCTTTAGATGAAGAAATTACTCAAGAAACACAAGGTTTGTTTTAAATAATATTAAAGACTTATTAAACCTGAGTAAGTAATTAACCTTAAGTTCGACTAATAGGCAGTAGGGATATCCTACCTCTGACTTCCCATTGAGAACAGCTATGATTATACAAACTAAATCCGACATTATCCCTTCTGAAATAACGCCCCAAGCGGTATTTGACAATCGTCGAGACTTCATTAAAAAAGCTGGCTTAGGCTTAATTGCAAGCACAGCCGTCCTATTAAACAACCCCATTAAAGCTGCCGCATTAGCGCCTAATGCTACGGACGGGTCAAATCGGCCTACTGGGCGCTCAAATACGCCGGCAATAATAAAGCTTAACCCACACCAAAAAATCACCGCCTATGCCAAAACGACTTATGGGGCCGGTGAAAAACTTACATCTTATGAAGACGTCACGACCTACAATAATTACTATGAGTTTGGGACAGATAAGAACGAGCCCGCAATTAATTCAAAGTTATTCAAACCATCCCCTTGGACAGTCAGCATTGAAGGTGAAGTTAAAAGAAATAAAACCATTAGTATTGAAGACATCTACAGGTTAGCGCCATTAGAAGAGCGGATCTACCGCATGCGCTGTGTTGAAGGTTGGTCTATGGTGATTCCATGGATAGGCTTGCCGCTAGCGCAGCTCATTAAGTGGGCTGAGCCAAATGCCAATGCAAAGTATGTGGAATTTATTTCACTTGCTGACAAACAACAAATGCCTGGGCAAAATATTCAAGTACTTGATTGGCCATATACTGAAGGCTTACGCATGGACGAAGCCATGAATCCTCTTACTATTATGGCGGTTGGATTATACGGCGAACAGCTGCCGAATCAAAATGGCGCGCCTATGCGCTTGGTGACGCCTTGGAAGTATGGTTTTAAAGGTGCCAAATCTATCGTAAAAATTAGATTTACTGAAAAGATGCCTATCTCAAGCTGGATGAAAGTTGCACCTAGTGAATATGGATTTTATGCCAATGTAAATCCTAACGTAGAACATCCGCGTTGGACGCAATCTTCTGAGCGGAGAATAGGTAGTGGATTATTTGCAGGACGCATTAAAACACAAATGTTCAATGGCTATGCGGAGCAAGTGGGGCAGATGTACGCTGGACTAGACCTACGTAAGAATTTCTAAAAGAAAAACTTGCCATGACAGTTGATTTTTTCAGCTTTATCAAAAGAACGCCTAGTAAGAAGCAAATGTCATGGATTAAGACCTTAGCCTTCTTATTAGCTTCTTTCCCCCTTATACGCCTTATATGGTTAGGCGTTCATGATAATTTATCGGCCAACCCCATTGAGTTTATTGAACGTTCTACTGGCTTTTGGGCATTATTGATCTTATTGATCACCTTATCTTTAACGCCCATTAGGCTTATTACTAATCGTGTTTGGCAGCTACAGTTGAGGCGCATGCTAGGCTTATTCATGTTTTTTTACGCTTGCTTACACATCGCGATCTATTTATGGCTAGATTTTTCTTTTGTATGGGCTGATATCAGCAAGGATATTATTAAACACCCACGCATCCTCTTAGGATTTTTCGCATTCATCTTGACAATTCCTCTCGCGATAACGTCAAACAAAGCCATGGTGCGTCGTTTAGGTGAACGCTGGAAGCAACTACATCAGCTTGTGTATTTAATCGCGATATTGGGAG
>CANNEG010000039.1:0-14764 GCA_947503455.1 Betaproteobacteria bacterium | reverse complement strand
TTGGTAACATGATGTTTGTCCATACAGCGTTCCCAAACAATGTATACGCACTTGACTTAAACGACAATCAAAAAATCGTATGGTCATATTTCCCAAAACAAGATCCATCAGTACAAGCTGTTTTATGTTGCGATAACGTAAACCGCGGTCTTGGTTACGGTGACGGTAAAATCTACCTTCAACAAAATGATGGTAACTTAGTTGCTTTAGACGCTAAAACTGGCGCTAAAGTATGGTCTACATTAGTAAATGATCCAAAAGTTGGCGCTACTAATACTAATGCTCCACACGTAATTAAAGATAAAGTGCTTACAGGTTGTTCAGGTGCTGAGTTCGGTGTTCGTTGCTTTATCGCAGCTTACAACGCTAAAGACGGTTCATTAGCATGGAAAGCTTACTCAACAGGCCCAGATGCTGAAGTATTAATTGGTGCAGATTTCAACAAAGATACACCTGAGTACAGTGCACTATCAGTTTACCAAGATGTAAACGGTGGTAACAAACAAGGCGGTTCTTTCAAATTAGTACCAAATGACCAATTGAAAATTGGTGAAAAAGAACTTGGTACACGTACATGGTTAAAACCACAAGCAGTTAAAGATGGTTGGCAACATGGTGGTGGCTCTGTATGGGGCTGGTGGCCGTATGATGCACGTACAAACTTAGTGTTTTACGGAACAGGTAACCCATCAGTATGGAACCCAGATGTTCGTCCAGGCGATAACAAATGGTCTATGACTGTTTTCGCACGTGACTTAGATACTGGCGTTGCTAAATGGGGCATGCAAATGACTCCACATGATGAGTGGGATTACGATGGTATTAACGAAGTAATCTTGTTCGACAAAGGTGGTAAAACATACGCATGGCATCATGACCGTAACGGTTTTGCGTATACTTGGAATGCAAACAACGGTAAATTAGTTGCTGCTGAAAAAGTACACCCATTTGTTAACTGGTCAACTGGTGTTGATTTGAAAACTGGCGTGCCGCAAAAACAAGCTTCAGCTTCAACTCACCAAGATTACAATGCTAAAGGCGTTTGCCCAGCTGCATTGGGTACTAAAGACCAACAACCAGCTGCATATTCACCAAAAACTGGTTTAATTTACACTCCATTGAACCACGTATGTATGACATACGAGCCAGTTGAGTCTAAATACGTTGCAGGTCAACCATGGGTAGGTGCTACATTGACTATGTTCCCAGGTCCAGACGGTGTGATGGGTGGTTTCGGTGCTTATGATCCTATGACCAACAAAAAAGTATGGTACAACAAAGAGAAATTCTCAGCATGGGGTGGTGCTTTAACAACTGCTTCTAACTTAGTATTCTTCGGTACTTTAGATCGTTGGTTTAAAGCTGTAGATGCATCATCAGGTAAAGAACTTTGGAAATTCCAAGTAGGTTCTGGCGTGATTGGTAATGCATTCACATACGGTCACAAAGGTAAACAACACGTTGGCGTGCTATCAGGTATCGGTGGCTGGGCTGGCGTTGCGATGAACCTTGGTATGACTAACCCAACAGACGCTTTAGGCGCTGCGGGTGGTTATGCTGAATTAACTAAATACAACGCGGCTCCTGGCGGCGGTGCATTAACAGTATTCAGCCTATAATTTAGTCGTAAGATTAAATTGTAACTAAATACAAGTTAGTTCAATCGTAGTAAATAAAAACACCCTGATTCGTCAGGGTGTTTTTTTATGGGTGTTTAATACTAAGCAGGTCATTATCCCGATATAAATTCCTTAAGCTATAGCAAATTAGTTACAATAGCAGGCTGCTTTAATCGCCATCAATGGCAAGCAGCAAATGATAAGAACTTTTTTATTAGGTAAGCACTCTATAGATGTAAGCGGCTATTTATAAGCTGAATATTTGACGATAAGGAACACATAATGTTGAAACATGTTAAAAAGCAGTTGGGTTTAGTAGTACTGCTAGCAATTACAGCAAATGTCAGCTTCGCAGCCGACCCAGATATCCCAACACTTAATCCTGATGAAGGTCGTATCGGTGAAGTTAGGCGCGTGGTAGATGAGTCAGAATTTAAAGTCTGTGCCGATCCTGAAAACATGCCATATTCAAATTCAAAACAAGAAGGCTTTGAAGATAAAATTGCCCAAGTATTAGCGCAAGACTTAGGTAAAAAACTAACATATACCTATGCGTATAGCAGGCAAGGTTTTTTCAGAAATACACTAGGCGCTAACCGTTGTGATGTGGTCATAGGCACCACCTCAGACAGTGACATGATGAGAACGTCTAAGCCTTATTACCGTGCTGGCCATGTCTTTGTGTGGCGTAAAGATAGTAACTACAACATTAAAGATTGGTCTTCAGCAGATTTGCGTAAAGGTTTTATTGGTGTCATTGATCACAGTCCTGCAACCATTCCAATGAACGACAACAATCTTATTGCCAATGCGCGACCTTATCGTATTCAGCGTGATTTGAATTTACCCTCTAGCTTTATGATTGATGATTTAGCTAAAGGCGACATTGATATTGCCATTGCTTGGGGCCCTATTGGCGGCTACTTTGCTAAACAGTCAAAAATACCTATGGTCGTTGCGCCAATTCCAGAATACGAAACGCAGAATGCCAAAGGTAAAGAGTATTGGAATATTTCAGTCGGTGTTCGTAAAAAAGATAAAGATCGTCTAGCGATGATTCAAGGCGCGCTTGATAGAAACCAAGATAAAATAATGAAGATTTTAGACGACTATAGTATTCCACATGTTGCAGTAGTTGAGGGTGACAGCTTGCAGAAAGCGTATATCAAGTATGGCGCGAATACTAAACCAGCTGTAGAGAAGTAGCGGTTATTTATAATATTAGTTAAAATCAGCGAAAATCTGACTAATGCTGTAATTAATTAAATGGCTAATGTATAATCACATTGGCCGTTTTTTTATGTAAGCAGAGCAATAACGCCATTAAATGCTAGCGTATAATTTTAAGTTGCAGTGTCAACCAAGTAAATAATAAGTACGTTAGACCAATACACGTTCAGTAATGCGTTTGCAAAAATGATCGTAGCAAAATTCATTACAATAAGGAGATGATATGTTAGGTTTTAAATCAATTAAAGCAGCGTTATTAATTTCAATGCTTGGCTTTGTGAGTTTAATTGCAGCGACACAAGCAAGTGCTGCTTGTAGTTTTGTGTCAACAATAGATAGTTCACCACTAGCTATTAAAGCTACAGCTACTGATACGCCACAAGCAAAAGAGTTTTTGGAAACATGTGTTAATCCTTATACAAAAGCCTATGCGGCAGATCCTACGCTTATCAAAGCGGGCGGCAAAAAACTATTTGGTTATAACGGTTGTTCCGGTTGCCACGGCGGTAAATTAGAGGGTGTTATGGCGCCATCATTGAGAAAAGATGGTGGTCAAGGTGCATTTGATACAAGATGGGTTTATGCTAAAAATGCAACTGATAAGGGCATGTTTGAAACTATTTCTGGTGGTTCTGCAGGCGTTTCTGGTGGGGTTATGTCACCTTGGAATATTACCTTAGCTAATCACGTGGGCGATGGTTTGACTACAGATGATATATTAAAAATCATTGGTTATATCCGTACAGAGTATCGCGGTGACGGTGAAAAAACCTGGCTAAAATAATACCAAGAATGCGATAAGCATTCTTAGTAAAGCATGTTTTTTTGTAAAATTTAAAAGGCTACTGTAGCATTGCAGTAGCCTTTTTTATATTTGAACATCTAACAGATAGAACGCGTATTTTAGAAATAGGAGATTAGTTATGACTAATACTAAATTAAGTTTACTGCTTATGACTCTACTGGTTGCCTTATGTGCCTGTGGTAAAAAAGATAAGGCGCCTATTGGTGTTGATACAACAACGACAGAGGTATGTAGTTTTGTTTCTACAAAAGATAATAGCCCTTTGGCAATCAAGGTAGTGACAAGTGATACGCCAGAAGCAAAAGAGTTTCTAGCCACTTGTAAGAATCCCTACACAAAACTTTATGCTAATGATGCTGAAGCGGCAAAAACCGGTAAAAAACAGTTTTCTTATCAGGGATGTAGTGGTTGCCATGGTGGCAATGCGAATGGATTAATGGGGCCAAGCTTGATTGACGCAAAATGGCAATACGCAAAACACATTAGTGATAAAGGCATGTTTGAAACAATAGCAGGCGGTACAAATGGCTCTCCACCAGAGTGGGGGTCTATGCTAACGTGGCATAATCAGCTCGCTGGGCATACCGGAGAAGGGTTAGATACTGATGCGATATTAAAAATTATGGCTTGGGTGCGTACACAGTATATCGGTGGCGGTGAGATGCCGTGGCTTAATTAGAAGGCTAGTAATAGCGAATCAACGGCTACGGTATAATTGCTGTAGCCGTTTTTTATGACATTTGGAAACAGATAAAGGCTCTCTTGAACAATAAAATTAAGGATTCATTGCACCATGTTGTGATTGTGGGTGGCGGTGCTGGCGGGTTGGAGCTAGCAACTAAACTTGGCGATTCATTGGGTCGTAAAGGCAAGGCAGTCATTACGCTTGTTGATCAAAGCAAAACACATGTTTGGAAGCCGCTGTTACATGAAATTGCAGCAGGGAGTATGAACCCTGAAAAACATGAGTTAGTCTATCTCGCACAAGCGCATTGGCATCACTTTACTTTCCGTTTAGGAAGTATGGATAGTTTAGATAGAGCAAAACGAGAGATATCAATCGCCCCTCATTTTGATGAGGATGGCTTAGAAGTGATTCCACGTCGGACACTTCGTTATGATACTTTGATTATCGCGGTGGGTAGTACAACAAATGATTTTGGTGTTAAAGGTGCGAGTGAATATTCAATTGCATTGGATACACAAGATCAAGCCGAGAGGTTCCACCGGCGCTTACACAACGCCTTATTGCGGGCGCAAACGCAAGGGGCTTCAGTGCAAGCGGGACAATTAGAAGTAGTCATTGTAGGTGCAGGCGCTACAGGGGTTGAATTGTCAGCCGAATTACACAATACAACACGAGAATTAGCCGCATACGGCTTAGATAAAATAGATGCAGATCGCGATATTAAAATTTCATTAGTTGAAGCTAGCAATCGTGTGTTACCCGCACTTCCACCCAATCTTTCAGATTCAGTGGCGCTGGAACTTAGAAAGTTAGATGTACATCTTTATACCGGTGAGCGTGTAACTGAGGTAACAAACAAAGGTATTTATACGCACAGTGGAAAGTTTATTCCTTCGGCTTTAGTAGTTTGGGCTGCAGGTATTAAAGCGCCCGATTTCTTACGTGAAATAGATGGTTTAGAAACTAACCATATTAATCAGTTGGTCGTGAGTCGTACATTACAAACGAGTTTAGACGCGCATATATTTGCTTTTGGTGATTGTGCGGCCTGCCCTAGACTTAATGGCCAACCAGGCGAGTCTGTACCGCCAAGGGCACAGGCGGCTCACCAGCAAGCTTCTATGCTGGTAAAAACCGTTAAAAATCGTGTAGCAGGGAAAACTGACTTGCCTGAATATGTTTATCTTGATTATGGTTCTTTAGTTAATTTAGGACGCTACACTACGGTGGGTAATTTGATGGGCTCAATTTCAGGGGGCAGCTTATTTATTGAAGGTTTGATAGCAAGGTTGATGTATCAATCTTTATATAAAATGCATTTGATGGCGTTACACGGTTTTTGGAGTATGGCGCTACAAACGCTTGCGCGCTTAATCACACAGCGTACAGAATCTCGAGTTAAACTCCATTAGATTTTTCTCCTAATTTTAGCTAGGAGGGAAAAGCTTCTCTTTAGTGTGCTTAAGGTACAGCTTGTAAATTATTGCCATACTAATGCTGACAAAAGCACCAAAAATGATAATGATAATGTTGATGGGTAAATGTTGATGTTTCATGAGCGTGTAAATGCCTAGTAGCAATAATATGCCAATATTTTCATTGAAATTTTGTACAGCAATTGAGTGTCCCGCGCCTAGTAAAGTATGCCCTCTGTGCTGTAGCAGTGAATTGAGAGGCACTAAAAAATAGCCAGCAAGTACACCTATACAAAATAGCACTACGGTGGCTATTTCTGGCGTATGTATCAATGATATGCTGACCACCAAAATCCCCATGAAAATTCCTGCAGGTAACACTTTGACTGCATCTTCTAGCTTCACAAATAGTGAGGCGCCAATGGATCCTATGGCAATGCCAACCGCCATAATGGCAATGAGTACTGAAGCCGCTTGCTGTTCCATATGTAGCACTTCTTTGGCCCATTGCAACACTACAAATTGTAATGTTGCACCCGCACCCCAGAATAAAGTAGTGACCGCCAGTGATACTTGACCTTGTGTATCACGCCAAAGTGTAGTGAAGGAGTGCCAAAAATCATGCAGAAGAAACATAAAATTACGTTGCGACATTTTGTGGTCGATCGGTACTTTAGGAATGTAGTGATTAAAAGCCGCCGCTAACAAATAGATAACGGCAATAATGGCAATACCTAAGTAAGGGTCGTTGGCTGAAATGGCTGAGCCGAATACGGGGCCTAAAATAATGGCAGTAACAGTAGTGCCTTCCATCCAAGCATTAGCTTTAATGAGCTTTCTAGACGGTAACATTTCGGTAAGAATGCCGTATTTGGCAGGCGAGTATGCTGCCGCACCAATGCCGACAATGGCATATGCGTACAATGGGGGTAGCCCCAAGAAGGCTGCAAGGCAACCAAAAAACTTAATACCATTGCTGATAAACATGACCTTACCTTTAGGTAAGGCATCAGCAAATGGTCCAACAAAAGGGGCTAATACTATGTATGCGATGATAAAAAATTCACGCAACAAGGGCTCATGCCACTCAGGGGCATGTAGTTTAGACAGCAAGGTGATAGCTGCAAACAACAGCGCATTATCGGCAATTGCCGATAAGAACTGAGCCATTAATAGCGTGTAAAAACCTTTTGTCATGTGCCCTATAATGCTTCGGCAGCAAAGTCGGCTAGACGTGAGCGTTCACCTCGTAGTAATGTGATATGGCCATTATGGCCCCAGCCCTTAAACCTATCGACCACGTAGGTGAGTCCTGAACTGCCTTCTGTTAAATAAGGGGTGTCAATTTGTGCGATGTTCCCTAGACAAACTACTTTAGTGCCAGGACCTGCACGGGTGATAAGTGTTTTCATCTGTTTGGGGGTTAAGTTTTGCGCTTCATCGATGATTAAAAATTTGTTCAGGAATGTACGGCCACGCATAAAGTTCAGCGATTTAACTTTAATGCGACTGCGAATTAAATCTTGAGTGGCAGCACGGCCCCATTCGCCAGCAGTTTCATCACTTTTATTCAGTACATCTAAATTGTCGTCGAGCGCACCCATCCAAGGGCCCATTTTCTCTTCTTCCGTTCCTGGTAAAAAGCCAATATCTTCACCTACCGAGACGGTGACACGCGTCATGATGATTTCTGAATATATTTTCGTATCCAATACTTGGGTAAGTGCGGAAGCCAATGTAAGTAAAGTTTTGCCAGTCCCTGCTTGCCCTAGTAGGCTGACAAAATCTATTTCAGGATCCATCAGTAAGTTAAGTGCGAAGTTTTGTTCACGGTTACGTGCGTTGATGCCCCAAACATTATGCTTAGGTTGTAGGTGATCTTTAACTACCTCTAATACCGCAGAATTGCCTTCAATAGTGCGCACCATGGCATGAAAAGGTTTTTCAAATTCGTAATAAACAAACTCATTGACTAAAAATGTTTTGCATAATGGCCCATTGATTCTATAAAACATGCGACCAGCATCTTGCCATGACTCCATTGCCTTGCTATGCGTATCCCAAAAGTCAGCAGGCAACTCTTTGATGCCGCTATATAAAAGATCGGTATCCTCTAAGACTTTGTCATTAAAGTAGTCTTCAGCGTGCATCCCTATAGCGCGGGCTTTGATACGAATATTAATATCTTTACTAACTAATATGACGTGGCGGTTTGGGTGGCTTTTTTGTAGATCGAACACCACGCCTAAAATTTGATTATCGGCTTTGCTACCGGCTAGACCAGGTAATTCAACGGTAACTTCTTTTGTTTGTAAAAATAAGCGGCCAGTGAGGTGACGATTGCCGTTGACGCTGAGTGGGCACCCAAGCTCAAGATCAATTAAATCCGTACCCACTATGCCTTCTAAGTTACGACTCGCTTGACGGGCACTACGAGCAACTTCAGTTAAACCTTTTTTATTGTTATCAAGTTCTTCTAGGGTCACCATAGGCAGAAAAATGTCATGTTCCTCAAAGCGAAATAAGCTGGAAGGATCATGAATTAGAACGTTAGTATCAAGCACAAAAAGCTTAGTGGTAGTTAACTGTTTTTTAGCCATAAATTACTTTCTATTTAAGTGGTTGATTAAGTCTTTAGATTAGAATTGCAAAATGCCCAAATTAAAGTGATTGAATAAAGTTCAAGACCTCTGCGACGTGCCCATCCACCTTAACGCCGCGCCATTCTTTTACTAGAAACCCATTTTTGTCGATGATAAAGGTGCTTCGTTCTACCCCTCTTACTTGCTTGCCATACATATTTTTCATTTTCATAACGGAAAATAGCGTGCAGACTACCTCTTCGGTATCAGCCAGCAATTCAAAAGGGAAAGAGAATTTTGTTTTGAAATTTTCATGTGATTTGATGTTGTCGCGAGAGATGCCAAAAATTTCAGTATTACACGCTTGGAAGTCAGCATATGCATCTCTAAACTGTATTCCTTGTGTGGTGCATCCTGGGGTTGAGTCTTTTGGGTAAAAGTAAATGACCAGGTTCTTGCCGAGGTGATTGGCTAATTGAAAAGTTGTACCACTGGTAGCGGGTAAGTGAAAATCAGGAACGGCATGATTGAGCATTGATGTTTCCATGTAAGTTAGCGCTTTTTACCATTGTTGATAAAAAGACAGATTAAGGCAATAGCATAGGTCATGAAAATGACAATATTTAGTGCTTAATATTTTTTATGAGGTAAGTTTAAAAATTTAGGCAATACCATCGTAATAACAGTACCCCCATCTGGCCCAGCGTCAAATTTCAACTCGCCACCTAATGCGTCACAGACTTTAAATGCAAAGGGGATGCCTAAGCCAGTACCAAATCTTTTGGTGGATGGGGCGCTCATGGCGCTTGGGTCAGGTTTAAATGGCATCCCCCCTGCACGATCTAATATTTTCAGGGTAAATTCTTGAGCTGTTATTTCAAGCACAATGTCTATGCGACTCGCTCTGTTTGAAGCATCAATTGCATTGAGCGCTAAATTGTAAATTACTTGCTCGAGTAAGTGCTGATCTGTGAAGACTTCATTATTTTTTGGCCATTTTGGCAAGGTGACCTGTATCGATTTACCTTTAATTTTTTGTTGCAGTGGGGCTAGTGCGCCTTCTACAATGTCTCTGATGTTGGTGTTGTTAGGCTGTGGCTTAAGTGGTAGTAAGTAGGCTAATAGTGCGCCTGTCCAGCGTTCCAATCTATCTACAGTATCAATAATGCCGGTTAGAGACTCACGAGTTTCAGCATCATGCGTGGGATCGTCCATTATCTGAGCGGTGGCGCGAATACTTGCTAAAGGGTTACGAATGTTATGTGCCAGCATGGGCACTAATAAGCCCTGCGCCGCTTGCTTTTCTGTGCGAACTAATGCTTCTTGGCTAGAGGTTAACTTATCTGCCATAACATTGATTGCTTGAGACACGGCGCTGAGTTCTGCGACGCCTTCTTCAGGTGCTCTATAGCTCAGATTCCCAGCACTAATCTCTGATGTTGCTTTTAAAACGCCTTCAATGGGCTTAACAATGGCGCGTTTTAAAAATACGCGTGAAAAAATCAATAATAAGACTGCTAATAATAGTGGAATGATTAATAAAATAGTGGCGGTGAGTTTGGTGCTGGTGAGTTGTTTGTTTAACTCTACTTGTTTTTGGTTAAGTAATTTTTCTGTTCGGGCAAGAATGTCTTCGTAATGACGAAATAACCCTGTTTCAATATCTGTATTGATGGCGCGCTTGGTGGCATTGCTATTAGAGCGTTGGTATTGGTCAAAAAGTGCTGGCGCCTCAATAACAAATTTTTGATAGCTACTGTGAAGTGCGTTCACAGCATCCTTTTCTGCTTTACCCACTGTAATTTTTTTGAGTTTAACGAAATGATTTTCAACCGACAGTGTAAAACGCTCATATTCATCACGGGCAGTCACATCATCTAAAAAGTAGGCGTCAAACAACTCCTTCATTTGCCGATATAAATCGCCCCGAGTTTGTTGAACTTCTGATACTAATGAGCCGATACGATTAGCTTCTTGGCTGGATTTCTCCCAAAGATGGATGCCAATCGCCCCTGCGCTGGCTGCTAAAATAATAAGCAAAATAAATGCTAACTCATGAATTAGCAGTAAGTCTTTTAGGGCCCTATTTTTTTGCATCACGATAATGGTGGCTAATGATTAATATTGAACCGACTAGGTTATTCAAGTTTAAAAGGGATTGGCACTTTAATGCTAAAGCTACCACCACGTAAAACCTCTGGCGGTGCTGGGAAAGGCATCGCCTTTTCAACCATATCTAGTGCTTGCTTATCAAGCGCATCATATCCGCTGGACTGAATAATTTTCTTTGATTTAAGCTTACCGTTACCATCAAGTTGAAGCTCTACTATGGCTTCACCTTGCCAGCCCCGCATTTGTGCAATTCGTGGGTATTGCTTGTGTTTACCAATCGCTCCCCACAAAGTATTGCCATAGCTGTCGCGCGCGGCACTTGTGTCGGGCAGGGCTATAGGCTGAGGTGGGTCGTGGGGCACAATAGGTGCTGGGGGCACAGGAGATGGCTGCGCTTCTGGTTTGGAGGCTATGGCAATGACTTCAGTGGGCGGTGGCGGGGCGGGTTCACTTTTTGTTTCTGTCGGTAGCAATATCGGTTTGATCATAGGCTTACTGACGATTTTTGGCTTAATTGGCTCAACTTTTGTAGGTTCTGGCAATGCCACTGGCGGTGGGTCAGGTTGCTTAGATAATTCTACTACGAGCATATCTGGCTTGTTAGCTTGGTCAAATTTAAACTTAGGGATGACCAAAGTGAGTAATGTATGCAGTAATATAGAACAGATAAGTGCCCAAATAAGCATGTTTTTACTCGCACCATTATTGGCTAGCGTATAGTTGGTGATGGTAGAGGTCAAAGCAATAAAAACCTAACTTAATAATTTAATTTTACTTGAAGCAACTTGGGCAACGAAAAATTATACAACATGCCAGCCAATATCCTAATTAGGATTGCAATTGGCCCGAAATGAGATTTTTAGCATCAATAAACTACCGCCACTAAACTATGCCATGTAAAACTTGCACTGCCACCAATGATCCAGCATCAAGGTTGCCTACTGTTTCATCTAATACAATAAAGCAATTAGCCAGTGACATGGAGCTTAAGATGGCAGAACCTTGAGCACCTGTTGGCTTCACCTTCCAAGTGCCGTCTGTATCAGAAAATAATATACCGCGCTGAAACTCAGTGCGCCCCGTTTGTTTTCTGATGTTTTCAGTACAGATGACATTGAATATCGGTAAAGGTGCGGGGCTAGTCTGCCCCATTAATACCAGTAGTGCTTCGCGTACAAATTGGTAGAACGTTACCATTACCGCTACTGGGTTGCCAGGCAGGCCAAAATAGTGAGCGTTGTCTACTTTGCCGTATGCTAATGGCCTTCCTGGTTTCATGGCAATTTTCCAAAACATGACTTGGCCATGTTTGGCTAAGAGTAGCTTCATGTAATCTGCTTCGCCCACTGAAACACCGCCGCTGGTAATCACTACGTCAGCTTGCTTGGCTGCTGATAGTAGCGAACATTCCAGCAATTCTGGGTCATCAGAAATCGCGCCCATGTCGATGGTTTCAATACCTAAACGACTTAACATGCCGTATAGCGTATATCGATTGCTATCGTAGACTTGACCTATTTTTAAATTTTCACCAAGGCTTGCCAATTCATCACCAGTAGAAAAAAATGCTACCTTAAGTCTGCGGTAAACTTTGATTTCACTAATGCCCAGTGATGCAGTGAGACCTAAATCAGCTGCCTGCATCAGGTGTCCAGTAGTTAATACACTTTGACCTATTTGTAAATCTTCGCCAGCATAGCGTACGTTCATTTTAGGCTTGGGGGTTTCAGTAAAAGTGATATAGTCGCCGTCGACTTTTATTCTTTCCTGCATAACGACTGTATCTGTGCCTTCAGGCATCATGCCGCCAGTCATAATGCGAACGCACTGGCCGAGCTCCACTTTTTTATCAAAAGTTTTCCCAGCTAAAACTGTACCAATGATGATTAACTTTGTAGCTTGATCAATGTTGATATCAGCTGCATTGAAAGCGTAACCATCCATTGCCGAGTTGTCATAATTGGGGACATTTATCGGCGATAAAATATTGCTAGCCAATATACGTCCGATACTTTCCCGTATTGGTAAAACTTCAGTTTCATCTACAGGGTTTAACAACTGCTTGATAAATAAACGAGCTTTTTCTACAGGCATAGCATCCGGGTCGTAGTCGTCCATGCGACTGGAATTTGAAATTAATTGAGAAAGTGAGTGCGCCATAATTGTTTTGCAGTAAGTATGTGTGGAGTTAGTGAGACATTTTTAATTCTAACTTAGCTAAGTCTTCTAAGGTATTTAAGTTGATAAATGCGTCCGGACTGTCGCTAAAATCCACCTCAATATAATTTAAACTTTTTTGCCAAGTAATTACTCGACGATTCCCTTTTTCTAAATATGCGGTCAGTGAAGGCAGCACATTTTTTTTGCATAAACAAAATACGGGATGTGTATTGCCATCACTACTAGCTACCGCAATTTCAGCGTTGTTCTTGATTAAAGCCCCCATGAGCCGTTGTGCTAAATCTAACGGCAATAAAGGTGAGTCGCAAGGCGCGGTGAGTATGTAATCGTGCTTGGCATAGTGTAAACCTAAGCTAATGCCAGCCAAAGGCCCTAGAAAGTCTTTAGTGCTATCTTGTTGTACGACGTAACCTAATGCTTGATATTGTGTAATTTGACGATTGGCATTAATGATAATTTCATTTACTTGTGGTTTTAAGCGATCAATTACGTGTTGAATGAGTGGTTTTTGATGTAGGCGCATTAAGCCTTTATCTACGCCGTTCATCCGTGTGGCCCGCCCGCCGGCGAGAATGATAGCTGTAATTTGCATCATACTTTAATCAGGTGAATTAAGTTTCATTCACTTGGAGGATATACAGTCGAGAGAATGCTAGCTGAAGTTTTATTGGCAGGTAAATCGACATCACATTTCGAACATACGCTCATTTTAAATTTATCCGCCAGTATGTGACATAAAGCGGATTACTGCTGGTTTTGCACGGCGTAAATCAAAATCATGTCCTTTAGGTTTAATTGCCATGCTGGCCAAAATTGCTTCAATAACTGGCTGATCATGATGTGGATTATCACGTAAAAGGGGCATTAAATCTATTTTATCTTCCTGGCCTAGGCACAAGTACAACTCGCCTTTGCAGGTGATGCGCACACGGTTGCAGTGCTCACAAAAATTATGACTATGTGGCGAAATGAAACCTATTTTTGTGCTGGTATTTGCTATGCGCCAATAACGTGCGGGGCCCCCGGTAGTCTCAGTGCTGGGAATAAGTTGATATTCATTTTGGAGTATTTTTAATGTTTCTTGGTTGCTACAGAATGTTGACGCTCTATCGTGGCTGATATCGCCCAAAGGCATTTCTTCAATAAATGAAATATCAATGGCTTGGTCAATGGCAAATTTCACAAGGGTTAGCGCTTCATCATCGTTTACGCCACGCATCAGCACCGTGTTTAGTTTGATGTTTTCAAAACCAACATTTTTTGCTGCATGTATGCCCCGTAACACTTTATCAAGCTCGCCAGTACGAGTAATTTTTTTAAAGCGCGTTGCATTTAAGCTATCTAGGCTGATGTTGATGCGTTTAACACCTGCATTTTTTAAATCATTTGCATGAAGCTCCAATTGACTTCCGTTGGTAGTGAGCACTAACTCATTTAAGTTTTCTAGTTTGCCTATTTCTTCAAACAGCCATAATGCATTTTTTCTAACTAAAGGTTCCCCGCCGGTAATTCGAACTTTACTTACCCCTAAAGCGACAAATATTTTAACCAACCTTGCACATTCCTCAAGCGTCAGTACTTCATGTCGTGGCAAGAAAGCCATCTCTTCTGCCATGCAATACACGCATCTAAAATCACAGCGATCTGTGATGGATAGGCGAATATAGTCAACAGTACGACCAAATTGATCTATTAGCTGATGAGCAGATTGGGGCACTTTTTTAATCATGGATTGTCAGATTGGATAGCCTGTTACAAGTGTATTATACTAATATGTTTAGAAATATATTGTTAGTTGTTTTGGAGAGAATAAGTTGCAAGCTTTAGAAGAAAAACAAGAACTGAGCAACAAAATAAATAACTTAGTTGCTGAGTATAAAAGTATGCCGGGTGCATTGTTGCCTTTGTTACATGCTATTCAAGATAACATAGGATTTATACCGGAATCTTCTTATGCGCCAATAGCTAACGCTTTGAGTTTGTCTCTGGCTGAAGTGCACGGTGTTGTGACTTTCTACCACCATTTTCGAACTCAAAAACCCGGCCGACATGTTCTGCAAATTTGCCGAGCAGAGTCTTGTCAGTCTATGGGTTCTGAAGTCTTAGAGGCGCATGCCAAAAAGTGCTTAAAT
>CANNEG010000038.1:0-14784 GCA_947503455.1 Betaproteobacteria bacterium | reverse complement strand
AAGTGTTCCATACTTATATGTCGATTTCTTTGTTAGGGGCGTCATCGTCATTGTTGAGATCATCCAAGTCTATATCTACATTACGCGCTTGTGCTTGATACAGGCGGTAATAGGCACCTTCGCGTGCCATTAAATCATCGTGGTTACCTACTTCTACGATTTGACCTTGATCTAATACGACTAGGCGATTCGCTTTGTGCAAAGTAGAAAGTCGGTGAGCAATGGCAATGGTGGTGCGGCCATGCACTAAATTATCGAGTGCTTTTTGGATTTCTTTTTCGGTTTCAGTATCAACCGAGGCCGTCGCTTCATCCAAAATCAGAATGCGTGGGTTAATCAATAGTGCTCTGGCAATGGAGATGCGTTGGCGTTCACCGCCCGATAGGCCATGACCACGTTCGCCAACTAGAGAATCATACCCATGCGGTAATCGCAAGATAAACTCATGGGCATGCGCAGCGCGTGCCGCAGCGACTATTTCTGCACGGGTGGCCTCAGGTTTACCATAAGCAATATTTTCAGCAATGCTACCAAAAAACAAGAAAGGTTCTTGCAATACTAGGCCGATATTGCGTCTATATTCAGAGATAGGTAGCGCCCGAATGTTCACACCATCTAAGCTAATAGCGCCTGTCGATACGTCATAGAAGCGACACATTAAATTGACCAGCGTACTTTTACCTGAGCCACTATGGCCCACTAGACCAATCATTTCGCCCGGCGCGATAGTGAGGTTGATGTCTTTAATCACCGCACGGTTACCGTAGCGGAAACCCGCGTTGCGTATTTCAATTTGACCGCTCACAGCATCAAGGTGTACCGGATTAGTTGGTTCCGGAACGCTGGAGACATGGTCAAGAATATCGAAAATACGTTTTGCGCCAGAAGCGGCTTTTTGGGTAACCGAAACAATACGGCTCATAGAGTCGAGTCTTGTGTAAAAGCGGCTGATATACGCTAAAAAGGCGGTCAGTACACCTACGCTAATTTCATTATGTGATACTTGCCAGATACCGAACGCCCATACCATCAGTAGCCCCACTTCGGTCAGTAAGGTGACGCTGGGCGAGAATAGCGACCAAATTTTATTGATGCGGTCATTGACGGCTAAGTTGTGCTGATTGGCTTCACGGAAGCGGTTAGATTCTCGACCTTCCTGCGCAAATGCTTTAACGACACGGATGCCGGGAATGGTGTCCGCCAATACGTTGCTTACTTGTGACCAGACTCGATCAATTTTTTCAAAGCCGGTACGTAGCTTGTCGCGCACCAAATGTATCATCCAAGCAATAAATGGCAGGGGCAACAATGTGACCAGCGCTAATTTAGCGTTGATAGAAATTAGAATGGTGGCCGTCATGATAATCATCAGCACGTCGGTTGCAAAATCCAATAAATGTAGCGATAGAAACACGCAGATGCGGTCTGATTCTGAGCCTATACGCGACATTAAGTCGCCAGTACGTTTGCCACCAAAATATTCAAGGGAGAGTTTTAGTAAATGCTCATAGGTGATGGTGCGCAAGTCGGCGCCAATGCGCTCACTGACTAGTGCCAGTATATAAGTCTTAGCCCAACCTAGCCCCCAAGCCAATAGTGCCGAGCCAAACAGCCCAGTCAGTAGCAATGCCACCATGTTAGTGTCGATAGGTGCCCCATTTTGGTAGGGAATAAGCACTTTATCCATGAGTGGAATAGTGAGGTAAGGCGGTACTAGTGTGGCTGCGGTAGAGGCGAGCATGAGTAAAAACCCAGCCAATAATTGCCATTGATAGGGTTTGGCAAAACGCCATAACCTAAACAATGTCCAAGTGGATGGTGGGCTATCTATCGTGCTGTTACATTGCGGGCATTCATTGTCATCCGTTGAAAGCGCAGTTTGGCAATTTGGGCAGATTTCTGCGGACTCAATAGGGACTGGTAGGCCGGAAATGAAACTGGTGAGCTGTTGCTTAAACTGTTTGATAAAGCGAGCGGCAACAATATCTTGTGCCAACGTATAAAACCAAACGGCAAGCCTTATTTCGCCATCAAATAATTCTATTTTTCCAACCCCCGCATGGTCATGGCGCTGCAGTTTTAAATTTGCGTGATAGCCATATGCAGTTAAATTTTCTGAAGATGCATGATTGATATCATGAAAACACAGTAGTCGCTGATTGGAGATAACAAGCAGTTGCTTTTTGAAATACAGCTGATTGTCGAGATTGATTTCTAAGCAACCATGAATTACTTCTGCGGGTAGCAAAGGGCTTAATGCTAATTGTGCATTAGTAATGGCTAGCCAAGTGCTCGGTAACACTTTGCTGGCTGAAGTTGAGGGGGGTATTTGATTGTTCACAGCGGCTAAGTGTACTACAATCAGCTAGGCTCATAAATATAGAAAAAGCCTTTGTGTAAGAAATACGCTAAAAGCGAAGGTATGATGGAATGTCGGCCCTTTCGGCTCACCTAAGACACTTAACAACATTGGCAATACCTTCCACTTTATAATTTATTTGGACAGATTGATGGAGTTTCTCAAATTTTTACCGCTGCATGGCCCTAATATATGGACATACCGTCCTGTGCTAGAAGTTTGGCTAGATATCGGTCCTTTAGAAGATTCTCCCTCTAATACCATTCCAGGCTTTTACGAACGACTGACTGCTTGGCTACCTTCTTTAGCAGAGCACCGTTGTGGCATTGGTGAACGTGGTGGTTTTTTACAACGGGTACGTGAAGGTACTTGGCCGGGGCACATTTTAGAGCATGTGACACTTGAATTGCAGAGTATGGCCGGTATGCAGGGTGGTTTTGGCAAGGCGCGTAGCACCGACGTGCGAGGCGTATACAAAGTGGTTGTTCGCTCACGCAATGAACAAGTCAGTCGCGCTGCATTTGTTGCAGCACGTGATTTAGTGATGGCGGCGATTGAAGACCGTCCTTTTGATGTTGCTAATACATTGGCTCAGTTGCGTGAAATGGTCGATTCTTTGTGTCTAGGCCCAAGCACCGCATGTATTGTGGATGCGGCTACTGAGCGGCAAATCCCTTCTATTCGATTGACCGATGGAAATTTAGTACAGTTAGGCTATGGTGCACGTCAGCATCGTGTTTGGACCGCCGAAACGGATCAGACAAGCGCGATTGCCGAAGGTATATCTCGCGATAAAGATTTAACTAAAAGCTTATTGCAAATCTGTGGCGTCCCTGTGCCTGAAGGTAGAATTGTTGACAGTCCAGAAGACGCTTGGGAGGCGGCTGAAGATATTGGATTGCCAGTAGTCGTTAAACCGAGTGATGGTAATCATGGGCGAGGCGTGTCCACTGAGCTCATGACACGCGCAGAGGTTGAAGCGGCATTTAAACTTGCCGATGATGAAGGTAGTGAAGTTATCGTGGAGCGCTTTGTGCGTGGTAATGAGCATCGCTTACTTGTTATTGGCGGGCGATTAGCCGCGGCGGCTAGAGGAGAATCTGTTTCAGTGGTTGGGGATGGCCAGTCTTCTATTCATCAGTTAATCGATTTGCAAATTAATAGTGATCCGAGGCGAGGCGAGGCGGAAGAGTTCCCACTTGATTTACTCTCCATCGATCAAAATCCTTCAGTGGTTTTTGAAATCGAACGTCAGGGGTTTACCACAGATTCAATTCTGCCTAAAAATACCTCAATTATCATTCAGCGTAATGGCAACATAGCCCTTGATGTTACTGATCTGGTGCATCCTGAAGTGGCGGCAGTGGCTACGTTGGCGGCCCGCATTGTAGGCCTTGATATAGCAGGCATTGATATGGTGGCTGAAGATATTTCACAGCCGTTAGATGCTCAGCGTGGTGCAATTGTAGAGGTGAATGCGGGCCCTGGTTTACTGATGCATCTTAAGCCAGCTGAAGGTCAGCCACGTCCGGTAGGTAAGGCGATTGTAGATAGCTTATTTGCTGAAGATGACAGTGGCCGCATTCCTGTGATTGGTATTGCAGGTAGCAGTGGCAAAACGCTGGTTGCAAAACTTGTCGCTAGGTTGCTACATTTAAGTGGCCAATATGTTGGGCTTGCGTGTACTGATGGTTTGTATTTTGATCAACGGTTGATTGAAAAGCGAGATTGCGCTACATGGGCGGCGGCACAAAAAATATTGATGAATCGCAGAGTAGATGCTGCAGTCATTGTAAATAGCATTACAACGATTTTGACAGAGGGTCTCGGTTATGACCGTTGTCAGGTGGGTGTTGTCACTAACCTTCAACCAGAACACCATTACGGTGCCTGTTACATTGAAACGCCAGAGCAGGTCTATAACGTGCTACGCACACAAGTTGATGTTGTGTTGAGTACTGGAACAGCTGTGCTTAATGCGGCAGATCCCATAGTAGCGCTGATGGCAGATTTATGTGATGGGAATGTCATTTTCTTTTCGCGTGATGCGGCTTTGCTGGTGATAGATACCCACATAAAACAAAATGGCCAAGCAGTGTTGTTGATTGACGACTGCATAGTGCTTGCAACGGGTAATACAAAGATAGCGTTAACTAAGTTGATGTCTATTCCATTATTGGGTGCAGATTGCCATGGTGAAAAACTTGATTATGTCTTGGCTGCAACAGCCGCCGCATGGGCGCTAGGCATGTCTCCAGCACTCATACGTGCAGGCATTGAGACTTTTTCAGTGATGCAGGCCGATGTCGAATTTGATATTACAAGGAAAACTGTTTAATGGAAGTATCACGAGTTCGAGCACTGCGTGGGCCGAATCTATGGAGCCGTCATAAATCCATTGAGGCGATTGTTACCTGTAGTGATCTAGAAAATTGCATTGCAAGTATCAGCGGTTATGAGGCTAGATTACGTGCATTATTCCCCGCAATTGGTTCGTTAAAATTAAGTGGTCATACTGGCGCAGTCTCGATGGCGCATGTGCTAGAGCTAGCAGCACTTGCGCTACAAGCAGAATCAGGTTGTCAGGTCTCGTTTAGCCGCACTATAGCAACGCTTGAACCGGACGTATATCAAGTGGTATTTGAATATAGCGAGGAAGCGGTAGGTCGGCAAGCCATTGAGTTGGCGGAGGACTTGTGTAGAGCTGCGCTGAATGACACTCTTTTTGATTTGGATGCCGCTTTATTTCAGCTAAAAGATTTGGACGAAGATGTGCGCTTAGGTCCAAGCACAGGGGCGATTGTGGATGCTGCCTCAGCACGTGGTGTGCCGTATAGACGCCTGACTGAAGGCAGCTTGGTGCAGTTTGGTTGGGGTAGTAAGCAGCGGCGCATTCAGGCGGCAGAGACTGATCTTAGTAGTGCGATTGCTGAATCTATTGCTCAAGATAAAGAGCTTACTAAACGGTTATTAGAATCTGCTGGTGTGCCTGTTCCCAATGGTCGAGAAGTATCTGACGCTGAAGATGCATGGCTCGCCATGAATGAAATTGGCGGTGCCGTCGTAGTAAAACCCAAAGATGGTAATCAGGGTAAGGGCGTTACGGTGAATATCACCACGCGTGAGCAGTTGAATGCTGCCTATATAGCAGCTGCGGTAATTAGCGAAGATGTATTGGTAGAAAGATTTTTGCCGGGCAGTGATTTTCGCTTACTGGTTGTAGGTAATCATTTGGTAGCGGCAGCTAGGCGTGAGCCACCACTTGTGATTGGTAATGGTATACATAGTATCCGTGCGCTGGTCGATCAGGTGAATAGTGATCCAAGACGAGGGTTAGGGCACGCGACTTCGCTCACTAAAATTCGCATAGATGATATCGCTTTAGCGAGTTTAGACACACAAAATTTTACGCCAGAATCTGTGCCACCCAAGGGGGCTCGCGTTATTTTACGCAACAATGCTAACCTTAGCACGGGTGGTACAGCCACTGATGTGACGGATGATGTGCATCCAGAGTTGGCAGCGTCAGCCGTTGCGGCCGCACAAATGATAGGCTTAGATGTTTGTGGTGTTGATGTGGTGTGTGACACGGTCGATAAGCCCCTAACAGAACAGGGTGGCGGTGTTGTAGAAGTGAATGCTGCACCAGGCTTACGCATGCACTTACAGCCATCATTTGGTAAAGCTCGCGCAGTGGGAGAAGCGATTGTTACTAGCATGTTTGCAGCAGGGGAAAATGGGCGCATTCCCTTAGTAGCGGTTGCTGGCACGAATGGTAAAACAACCACAGTACGCTTGATTTCACATATTTTGGGCTGTCAGGGCTTGCGTGTAGGCATGACTAATTCTGACGGCGTTTATATTGAAGGTAAGCGCATTGATACGGGCGATTGTAGTGGGCCAAAAAGTGCGCGTAATGTTTTATTCCATCCAGATGTAGATGCTGCAGTCTTTGAAACAGCGCGTGGCGGGGTGTTACGTGAGGGCTTGGCTTTTGATCTCTGTAATGTTGCGGTAGTGACCAACATTGGCATGGGGGATCATTTGGGATTAAGCTACATTACGACAGTGGAAGATTTAGCGGTAGTCAAACGCGTGGTAGTGCAAAATGTTGCGCCGGATGGTGTGGCAGTGCTGAATGCGGCTGACCGAATGACGGCTAATATGGCAGATACTTGTCCTGGTTCGGTCACATTTTTTACTCAAGATCGACATCACCCTGTGATGGCAACCCATTACGCCCGTGGTCGCCGAATAGTCTATATGGAAGATGGCTATATCGTGGCGGCACAATTGCTAGCGGATCAGTCAGAGTTTGAGGAACGTATCGAGCTTGCACAAATTCCAATGACAAGAAATGGCACAATAGGCTTTCAGGTTGAAAATTCAATGGCCGCTATCGCCGCAGCTTGGGCATTAAAAGTAGATTGGCAGGCGATCCGTAATGGCGCATCAACCTTTGTGAATGACGCACAGACTGCACCAGGCCGCTTCAACTTTTTTGATTATCGTGGGGCTAGTGTGATTGCAGATTATGGCCATAACCCAGATGCGATGTTGGCACTAGTTGCTGCAGTTGAAACAATTCCAGCAAAGAAGCGAGTGGTGGTGATTAGTGGTGCAGGCGATCGGCGTGATGTTGATATTAGTCGCCAGACTGAGATTTTAGGCGATGTGTTTGACGAAATCATTTTGTATCAAGATCAATGTCAGCGCGGTCGTGCAGACGGTGAAGTGCTAAAGTTATTACAACATGGTTTGCTTAACGCTAAGCGCACTAAAAGGATAGATGAAATTCAAGGCGAATTTATAGCCATTGATACTTCACTATCTCGCTTACAAGCAGGAGATTTGTGTTTGATTTTAATCGACCAAGTGGATGAGGCACTAGCGCATATTGCGCAACGGGTTGCCAGTTAACACCTAAATTTCAGCGATAGATAGATGTTGTTAAGGGTCGTTACTTGCCAATTGGCATACTAAATAGCTTTCGTTAAAGCAGACTGCCAAAAATAGAATTAACATTATCTATAGTTTAGCAGTACCACAAAGTTTAACGAACCCTCTTATTTACCAGAGATAATCTTTCTCCCCAGTAACATGTAAGCTGCGGGTAATACAAATAAAGACAACAGAGGCGCGGTTAGCATGCCGCCTATCATGGGTGCAGCGATACGGCTCATGGCTTCAGATCCGGCACCGGTGCCAATTAAAATAGGAATAAGGCCTGCTAAAATCACTGCTACTGTCATGGCTTTTGGCCTGACTCTTAAAGCGGCACCTTCTATCAAAGCTGCGTATAAGTCTTCATGAGTGTTTAGTTTTCCTGCGGCACGATATCGCTCAATCGCATCATCCAAATAAACCAGCATGATAATGCCAAATTCAGCGGCTAGGCCTGATAGCGCAATCATGCCGACCCCGCTGGCAATTGAGAAGTGATGCCCTAACATATATAAAAACCAAACTGCACCGACTAATGAAAATGGCAAACTTACTAAAATCAGTGCGGCGGGTGTTATGCGTTTGAAAGCAAGAAATAACATGATAAAAATGATGCTCAACGTCATAGGGACAACATAGCTGAGTCGTTTTGAGGCGCGCTCAAAATATTCAAACTGTCCTGACCATGACAGTGAATAGCCGATTGGTAACTGAAGCTCATGATTAATAATCGTTTTTGCTTCTTTAACGAACCCACCTAAATCACGGTCATGAATGTCGACATACACCCATACATTAGGTCTGGCGTTTTCACTTTTTATCATCGATGGGCCATCAGCGACTTTCACTTCAGCAATATCTCCAAGAGGAATAGCCGCTCCACGCTCTGTGATAATAGTCAGGGCTTTGAGTTTTTCTACAGAGTCACGCAACTCTCTAGGGAACCTTACATTGATAGGATAACGTGCTAAGCCTTCAACTTTCTCCCCAACATTGTCACCGCCGATGGCTGTTGCAATAAATGATTGCACCTCTGCGATATTTAAACCATAACGTGCTATTTTAAGTCGATCAATTTTGACATCGATATAGCGTCCTCCCGTAACACGTTCGGCAATTACTGAGCCAACCCCTGGCACTGTTTTCATAATGCGCTCAACTTCGCTCCCTAGTTTCTCCAAGGTAGCTAAGTCAGCACCACTAATTTTTATGCCAACCGGGCTTTTAATGCCGGTTGATAACATATCAATTCGATTGCGAATAGGCTGTACCCAGACGTTTGCCATGCCTGGAATTTTTAGCTTAGCATCCAGTTCAGCGATAAGCTTTTCGGTAGTCATGCCAGCACGCCATTCTGATTTAGGTTTAAATTGAATAGTCGTTTCCAGCATTTCAAGGGGTGCTGGATCTGTTGCCGTTTCAGCTCGTCCTGATTTGCCGAATACAGTTTTGACTTCGGGTACCGTTTTAATCAGCCGATCACTTAATTGCAGAATTTCTGATGCTTTAGCAGCGGATAATCCAGGCAATGCGGTTGGCATATACAGTAAGTCGCCCTCATCTAATGGAGGCATAAATTCAGTACCCAACTTGCTTAATGGATATGCCGTGATTAAAACCAATAGTAAGGCGATACCTATAGTGACTTTAGGATAATGTAAGACGCGACTCAACATTGGTTTATAGATGGCAATTAAGGTTCGATTGAGTGGATTGCTATGTTCAGAACGAATATCCCCCTTAATAAATAGCGTCATCAACACAGGTATTAACGTGATAGATAAGCCTGCCGCCGCCGCCATGGCATAAGTTTTGGTAAATGCTAGCGGTGCAAACAATTTACCTTCTTGCGCTTCCAAAGTAAAAACAGGAATAAAAGATAGCGTGATGATGAGTAGTGAGAAAAACAAGGCAGGACCGACTTCACAGGCTGCATCCACAATAAGCTTGAATCGTTGAGCCGTGTCAGGTTCACCATGCAGTGTTTTATAATGATCAAGTTGCCGATGCGCGTTTTCAATCATCACGATTGCCGCATCCACCATGGCACCAATCGCAATGGCAATGCCGCCAAGCGACATAATATTGGCATTGACGCCTTGATAGTACATGACAATAAAGCTCACCAAAATGCCGATAGGCAAGGCCACAATGGCAACCAAAGCGGATCTAAAATGCCATAGAAAAACAGCGCAGACTAGGGCGATGACGATAAATTCTTCAATCAGTTTATGTGTTAAGTTCTCCACTGCGCGATTGATGAGTTGTGATCTGTCATAAGTCGTGACAATTTCTACACCTGCCGGCAAGCTTTTCTTCAACGTTTCAAGTTTTGTTTTTACTGCATTAATGCCCTCTAAAGCATTTTGTCCAGCCCGCATAACAATCACACCGCCAGTTACTTCGCCTTCGCCATTGAGTTCGGTAACACCTCTTCTGAGTTCTGGCCCTATTTGTATACGGGCGACATCAGATAGCAGAATGGGTGTGCCGGTGTTGCTGACGCTGAGCGGAATATTGCGAAAATCATCCAGTGTTTCTAGATAGCCATGTGAGCGCACCATGTACTCAGCTTCGGCTGACTCGATGACAGAGCCGCCTGTTTCTTGATTGTCTGCCTGAAGTGCTGATAAGACTTTCGATAAGGGAATGCCATAGCTGCGCAACTTATTGGGGTCTACTTGGATTTGATATTGACGTACCATGCCGCCTAAGGTGGCAACCTCCGCCACGCCAGGGATTGTTTTTAGCTCAAATTTCAAAAACCAATCTTGCAAAGATCGTAATTCGGCTAAATCATGCTTACCAGTACGATCAATCAAGGCGTATTCATATACCCAGCCCACGCCTGTGGCATCGGGCCCTAAGCTTGGGCTTACGCCTTTAGGTAGGCGAGATGAAGCTTGATTTAAATATTCTAAAACGCGAGACCGTGCCCAATATTGGTCGGTACCGTCTTTAAATAAAATGTAAATGAATGAATCACCAAAAAATGAATAACCCCTAACTGTTTTAACGCCTGGGACGGAAAGCATGGTGGTTGTGAGTGGGTAAGTGAGTTGATTTTCAACAATCTGCGGTGCTTGCCCAGGCCATGGCGTGCGAATAATCACTTGCGTGTCAGATAGGTCAGGCAATGCGTCTAGCGGAGTCCTAAGCATGGCAAATAAGCCCCAAGCGATGACCATTAATGTCATCAATAATATCAGTAGGCGATTATTGGCTGACCAGCGTATTAATTTGGCAATCATGGCATCGTTCCTTTTTCACCATCATCCTGCTGAGATAGTCTGGCTAAAATGCCTGATAATGAGGCTTCTGAATCGATTAAGAATTGTCCAGAAGAAACAACTTCATCCCCTTCAGCAATCCCTTGCAAAATTTCGATGTAATGATTTTGCTCTTGGCCCGTTATAACCTCTACAGGGCGATAGCCATGCGCACTTTTTACAATCACAACTTTACGTGCGCCCGTTTCAATGACGCTTTCGGTGGGGATGGCAAGTGCTGCATGAGCTTGGTCTTTAAAGAGGATGTTTGCGTACATACCAGGGCGTAATTGATAGCGCTTGTTAGGCAGTTCAATGCGAACTTGTAGTGTCCTTGAAGCCTCATTTAACGTTGGGTATAAGTAACTCACTTTGCCTTTAATCGTTTCACCCGGCATGCTTTGCAATTGCACTTCAGCTAATAGTCCAAGTTTTAATCTAGGAATATCGCGTTCAGGCACTTCGGCAACTAACCAAACGTTTGATAGATCAGAGAGTTGCATCAAAGAAGCGCCGGGCATGAGTTGCCCCCCTTCGCGAATACCTAGCTCAGTGACTATGCCGGAAGCTGAGGCATAAACGCCAAAGCGCGGACTAGGTTTGTTAAGTTTAGCAATCGCTTCTATTTCACCTTCAGACATTCCTAGTAGTTTTAATCGATTTCGTGCGGCTTGCTTGAGTGTATTGTCAGTATCAATTTGGTTTAATGGCATTAATGCTAGATATTCTTGTTGGGCCGCAAGTATTTCTGGGGCATAGATTTCAGCAACCTTTTGACCTTTGCTGACATAGTCGCCTACGGCACGTATTGATAATTGTTCTACGAAACCAGGAATGCGAGTTTGTATGACAGAGATACGTCGTTCATCTGGCGCTATCCGACCCACGGCGGTTAGAGATTCGCCAAAATTTTTCATGGCGGCAGTTTCAAGCCGAATGCCTAAGTTCTGGACCGTTTGAGATGAAATGGTGACGCCGCCATTTTCTACCTTGCCATCATTGGCATATTTAGGTTCAAGTTGCATATCCATAAAGGGTGACTTACCGGGCTTGTCGAATTTTTGGCCAGGGGTCATGGGGTCATACCAGTAAAGCACTTTTTTGCCGCTATTGTCTTGCACCACGTTACTTGAGTCCGTGCTTGGTAGGGTAGACGTTGCAGCTTGTTCATTTTTAGAGCAACTCATCAGTGTGAGTAAAATGAACGGGATAATGAAGTATATTTTTTTCATGATTAATTTTCCTTAAATAAACGATGGTCGTTTACTAAATAGGCAATTTGGACGGTCGCACGTTGCTGATCGGTAAGAATAGCCCAGTGGTCGATTTCAACTTCTATGAGGCTTCTACGCGCTTCCCAAACTTCACTAAGAGCTTGTTTGCCTGAGGTATAGGCGGCTTGGGCTATCTTTAACATTGCTTCAGCATTTGGAATCAATCTAGTGGCATGCTCATTTTCTCTTGCTTCTGCTAGTTCAGCATCTGCGAGCGCATTATCCAGTGCTGAAGAGAGCTCTCGCCTTCTGTCTTCGGTGAGTTTGTGTGATTTTTCAACCAAGACTAGCTTCTCGGCAGTACGTCTGTCTTGCCGGTTATATCTGTCTAATTGCAAATCCATCGATATTTGAAAGCTCAGCATGTCACTTCTGTCGGCAAAGCGCTTGCCATAGGCCGCTTCCCACCCCCAGTTTCTTTGAATATCCGCTTGGGCTTTATCGACATCAAGCTGAGCAATTTTTTCACTCTGATGAGCGTTTTGTAATAGCGGGTGTTGTTCTATTTTTAGTAGCGCATCTTGGTGACTTAAACGATTGTCCATGGCCGGTAGTTCAGATGCGATTGGCCGCATCGCAGCTTGACCTATCCAGCGCGCTAAGTTTGCTTTGGCTTTTTTTACGTCTCGTTGGGCAGTGAGATATTTGTCAGTGGTCATGGATAGTTTGCTATCTAGTTTTAACACTTCACTTGTTTGCGCGCCGTTTGAACTGATGCGAGAAATGAGCACTTTTCGTTCAGCGTTCATCTCGTCCATCATCTTCTGATAAAGCTCAAATTTACGTTGCGCTTCAAATAAATCTAACCATACCAAAGCCACATCCCGCTCAATCGACCTGGCGGTAGATATTTGCTCTGTGTGAAATTGGTCTGCCTCAGCTTCCATTCGTTTTGAAGCAAGCTCACGTTTTTTAAGCGGGATGATATCTTGTGAAATACCAACATTAATCGCCGTTTGATCGTCACGATTAAAACGTAGCGCATCTGCAGTGGTCACAGGCAAATTGACGACACCTAACTTAAGTTTAGGGTCTGCTAATTGACCTTCTGCCACTGCGGCTTGGCGTGAAGAATTGGCTGCATCATCAAGTGATTGCAGTAAGGGTTGGTTTTCTGTGGCTAATTTAATAGTTTCAGCTAATGTAAGTGGCTCTTCTGCGTGTGCAGAAAATGCCAGCAACAATAATAGGCTGAATAGCAGTGTAATACAGGCTGGCCTTTTGGCCAGCAGAAACAAGTTCATGGTGCTCTCCTGATAACTTAAATATGATGAGCTGAGGCGCTATAGCCTCAGCAATATCACATCAAGCAGGAGGCTTGAGGGGCGGCGATAAATCTACCGATTTTTCTGGTAAGTTGAATCTTGGAAATGAAGCGGCTGGAAAATCAATGAGTGCAAATTTTGATGATAAATCAATCGGTGTGGCTACTGCGAAGTTACATCCGATGCCCATCGCGCATGATTTATGTTCAACGTTGGATTTAGACTCATGCTTTTTCATATCGCCATCATGGCAATTAGGCATGCCTGCCATATCGTCATCATGTAGTGAGCTGATGACAGATTGTGATGCGCACAAGGTAACGCAATTTGCAGCAAACGCTGGGCTTGTTGTAACGGCAAGCATTAACATCACTGAGATTAAGCGTATGTATCTAAACATAAATTAACTGTAGCACTTGATAATCGTTTATACAAGACATCACTTGATTAAATTTGAGGCAGCAAACCCCAAGCGGATGAGTTTATTTAGCGCGGGTATAGCGTGCAAAATAAATGGCGCAGATAAAAAAGCTGATACTGAGAAAGATTTCAGCAATGGCGAGTTGGGCAGAAAGCCCCACATCAGACCATGCACGCACCACACCTTCGGTGAAATATAACAAAATAAACATGCTGGCCCATTGGTAGGTGTAGCGCTTGCCATGCAAAATACCAAATAAAGGCAGTAGTAGTGGTAAGGTTTTTAATATCAGCAATGACCCGTTGGGCTTGAATGGCGCTAATACAGATTCCCATGCGAGGCATAATAATATGAGGGCGATTAGACTAATACTTGCGCCGATTCTGAGGGGCTTAATCATATTTTTGCTTCTTTAGACATAGCGATGAGTGCCGTTCTGGCAGATTGCGCATCGTGAATAGGCTGTGCAAAATTAAAACGTAGTATTTTTGTAGCACCATCATCAAGCACTGCTCTTGCATCAAACCCGTCAACATCAATGCCCAGCATTTTAACCTGCGTTATTTTAACGCCATGATAGTGCTGGCAATAGCCGACAAGACTATGCAGATGGTCTGCATTCATATGTTCAATGATAGACGCTTCTTGGCTAGCCAGAGGTGAATTGGCCGTATCTTGATGCTCAATAGTGCTGTCTTCAGAAAGGCTGCTGCCTTTAACCCAGCCCATTTTGCCAAAGCCGGCAATATAACGTACTTGGGCGATTTCAATGCGGTAAAAATTAAAGTCATGCATATCAAAATAGCCAGCGGCATTGGGTAAGTAGCGTAAATAGCGAGCACGTAACAGGGTGTCGCCTTTATCTATTTTAACGGCTTGGCCAATCAGGGTTAAACGGGCATTGGCTTGTAAGTCTTCATCACCAGCAAATACCAGTAATGACACATTGGGATTGGCGATAATGTTATGGGTATGTTCAGCGATGGTGCTGATTAAAATAATCGGCTGGCCGCTGTGATCTAATACAAACGGGGCAATTGAGCCAAATGGAAAGCCGGGAAATTTTGCCGAAAATGTAGAAAGTACGCCACTTTGCGTGGTGCGTAAAAATTGCAAAGCCTCTTTGGCTAGGTTCATGTTAAGTGGCAAGCTTTAGGGCGATTTGGCCTAAGCGTTTACCCAAAGCTAAACATAGCTTACGTTCATCAGCACTAATGGGTTTGTTATCGCTACTACCACCCACATGACTTGC